>JAOUFY010000100.1 GCA_029857955.1 Spirochaetia bacterium | reverse complement strand
AACCGGAAAATCCGGCAGCGGAAAAAGTACATTATTGTATGTTCTTGGCGGATTCCTTCGACCTGTATCTGGTCTATATTTGTTTGAAAAAAAGAAAGTCTACAAAGTAGGTGAAATAGGTCTGGGCAGATTTCGAAAAAAAAATATCGGATTTCTTTTTCAAGATTTTCGGCTGCTTCCCTTTCTTACCATAGAGCAAAATATATTATTTCCAATGTACTTTACAGGCGATACGCTATCGTCCGAGCGCACCGACTATCTGTTAAATTTAATGGGACTTGAACACCGCAGAAAAGCTTTTCCAAAAGAAATCTCCGGCGGTGAAGCGCAGAGAACTGCTCTTGCAAGAGCCTTGTTACTTGAACCAAAACTTTTATTATTAGATGAGCCGACAGGAAATTTAGACAAAGAAACTGAATTGGAGGTAGTCGATCAATTACTCGGTTTAAAACTGCGCGGTTTTACGATCATATGCGTAACCCACAGTCCTGTCATTGGCAGGCAGGCTGACTTTATCTGGAATATTTCTGATACAAATTTACATGTCACCAATAATAAAAAAACTCTAACAAAGAAAAGCGCTGATAAAACAAACTTTACTGTATCTCATAAAAAATCTACACCAAAGAGAAAAATAAAATGAATATAAAATATTTATATTTGTTTATGCTGCGAAGAATTTACCTGTTTTTTTATTTGTTAAAAAAACAGTTTTTCCGCATGTTCTTGTCATCACTTGGTCTTCTCATTTCATTGATTCTTATTTTTTCAATACTTGGTATTCTTCGACCGCTTAAAAAATTCATCATTGATCAATTTGAAAAAAACATACCCGCAAACACCATCGTTGTAAAAGCAAACCAGGAACAAAATAAAACTTCAAGTTTAATCAGCTTGTTGAGAAAAAAACGCGATATAACGCTGGGCATAACGTCTGAAAAAATAGATGCCATTAAAACCTGGGATAATATTAATAAAATCAGCCAAACCCAGATACTTCAAAAACCAATTCTTGGAAAATTTGATCATCCTGTTTTAAGTAAAATGGGCATTTCATTTGATATACTCTTGCAGGGAATAAGTTATGACCTTGTATCTTCTAACTTAAAATGCATGAATGAGTTCACACCTTCCTATGAATTAACCTCAGAGGGAAACAAAGTGCCGGTGATTCCCCTTGTTTTACCCGAATCTTTTGCTGAAATGGCCTATGCCTATACCATGATGAATGGTCTGCCGGCCGTTACCAAAAAAGATATGATCGGCCTTAGAATCATTTTAAATATCGGCCAAAGCATTATGAATAAATCGCAGGAAGAATCTGGAGAACCGTATGTTGGCGTTGTTTGCGGCTTTGTTCCTCAAAACATGATCTCGGTAGTTGGCGCGCCCCTCGATTGGGTCAGAAAAATGCACTTGCGGGACAGACAATATAGAGCCGCCAATTCATATGACAAAATATACATCCAGGTAAAAAATGCAAACGCTGTTAATACAGTCATAGAAAAACTGACAAAATACGAACTCATGGCAACAAGCGGAAACGATAATACCTATATCTTGATCAATAAATGGCTTAACCGTATGGATATTTTATTATGGTCTTTTGTCGCAATTTTACTGTTGATCAGCGCGATATCTTTATCCAATTCATTTATGATATTAACCACTCAAAAGCGCTATGAATTTGGATTATTTCTTGTTTTTGGAGCTTCTCCCATATTTTTATGGATTTTAATTTTTATTGAAGGCGCATTCTGGGGAGCCTTTCATTCAACAATAGCATATTTAATAGCCGATAATTTTTCGCATTTTTTACAAAAATCAATACAGGCCATACCCTGGGCAAACCAGTTTTACCAAGGCAATATAACATTTGATTTTACCATTACATTTGCCGAAAAGTGGTATTTAATTACCGGTTCCATTTTGTTTGCCGGCATCTCGTCTTTAATACCCGCGGTCATCATGACAGGACGTAAAACGCTTTCGCTGGTAAAAAAAGATTAACAGGGGCTTAACGCGCCCCTAACGCAGGTAACGCGGTACCTGCTCGACCCCCCGTGTATATATGCAGAAGCCTTAAATAATAATATTAAAATTAAATGGCGTTTTCAATTTCTGCGATGACTTTTTTTACAGCATCCTTAAAAGGCCCCTTGATAAAAAGTCCGGCTGCATTACGATGACCGCCGCCGCCGAATTTACCTGCAAGAGCAGCAACGTTTACGTCATCAATTGACCGAAGAGAGCATTTTAAATCGCCGTTGGGCGTTTCGGTCATCAGGGCAGATATTAAAATTCCTTTAACGGCCAGAATTTGATTTACAATTCCTTCGGTGGGCGTATCGCCGAGTTTTAATTTTTTAAACATGCTTTTTTTAACAATCGCCGCGATGTATTTTTTTTCGGTATTAATAATTGCTTTGTCAAGAATTCTTTTAAACAGTATTAAACGATCTGGCGGCGAAGACTCGTAGATATTTCGATAAATTTCATCGGAATTTATTCCATAACCCAGTAAATTGCCGCCGGCTATGTGAGTACGCATCGTGGTTTTAGAATACCGAAAATTTCCGGTATCGGCTATGATCCCCCCGTAAAGGCCGACAGCAACGGCATGAGATATGGGAATTCCTAAATAGTGATACAACTCCCATACAATTTCGCTTGTCGCCGAATAAGATGCATCGACAAATTTGTTTTTTCCTTTTGCGACAATATGATGATCAATGGTAGCAACGGAACATTTAAGTCCTTCGCAAATTTCCAGAATTTTACCGACTCGGCTCATTTCTGAATTATCCATAACCAGCAGCAGATATCCTTCAAGTTTCATGGAAGATATCTCGTCAAGATGCTGTTCGGTATTTTTAACAAGATTTGGCGGAATCATAAAATCGTAGTTTTCGGGAACTTTTTCAGCATTGATAATGTATACTTGTTTCTGTAATTTTCTTAACAGATGATACATACCAAACTCGCTGCCCAGACCGTCAGGGTCAGAGCCGATGTGAGTTGTCAAAATAATTTTATCGTGGCGTTTGATAAGCTTTATAATTGAATCGAGAAATTTTTTATTAAACTTAAAACCGGCCAAATGATCTTTACTTTTATTTGATTTTAATTTGGAAGGTTTTATCGCACTCTTTACATTTTCCATGATTTAATATACTCGCAAAACTGAATATACACTGCAAATCATTTTTATCGAATGTTCCGCATCTCAAGGGTAAAATTCTTTTTTTGCATTTACTTTGTGTGCAGATAAACATCCATGTTCACCGCTGAGGCTATTTAAGATCAAATAGAAAAATAACGAAGCCTGAATCACATTCATGAATAAAAATTACTTTAAAGATAAAATATTTTTAATTACCGGAGCAAGTTCGGGAATAGGTTTAGAAACAACGACGGTTTTGCTGAAAAACGGCGCATATGTTTCTGCGATGGTTCGAAATGCTTCGGCGATGGATTCATTAAAAAAACAATATAACGAACAATTGATGATTTATAAGGGCGATGTTTCCCTTCAAAAAGACTGTGAAAAATTTGTAACCGCTGCTGTTAAAAAATGGAATTCCATTTACTGCCTTATTCACTGTGCAGGGGTCGGCGTTCGTAGCGCTGCCCGCGACATTCATCATGATGTTTTTCGTAACATCATGGACGTTAATTTTTACGCTATGGTTTATCTTTTCAGCGCTGCGCGAAAATATTTAAAAAAAACAAACGGCCATGTAATTGCCGTTTCAAGCGTACATGGTATTGTCGCGCTGCCTTTTCGTTCGGCTTACAGCGCGGCAAAACACGCATTAAATGCTTATATAAAAAGCGTTGGTTTTGAAGAAAACAGCATTTGTTTTTTATGCGTAAACTTCGGCTATGTAAAAACAAATTTTTCAAATAATGCCGTTAGCGGTCATGGTGAAAAGTTTTTAAAGAACAAACCAGCTCATTTACAAAATAATGCCAAAGGCATGAATGTAACAAAAGCGGTAAAACTCATGTTAAATGCTATGGTCAAATGTAAAAAAGAAATTACACCTGCCGGTTTTAAAGAAAAATTTTCTGTATTTGTTTACAGATATTTTCCATCATTGTTTAATAGGCTTGTTCAAAAATACGTTAAACCGGATTAAACTTATGACTCTAAGTGCTAAAGCCGCGCTGCAAAAGGCAGTCGATATATTTAAAGCGGCAGATATAACGTCATGTATCGAAAACCCTCGCCTTGAAGCCGAACTTTTACTGGCACATATTTTAAAGATTACGCGCTCTAGGCTGATCATTCATTCCGATCAGGTTATTTCAGCTTCTGCTCTTCAAGAATACGAACAACTCGTAACAAAAAAACTGACAGGAATTCCAACGGCATATCTTCTGGGTAATGCCGAATTTTTCGGCCGCAAATTTTATGTAAACAAGGATGTATTGATACCGCGGCCTGAAACAGAAGAACTCGTCGAATGGATCTTGTCGACAACAGCACACGCCGATACTACAGCATACAGTATTCTTGATTTATGCGCCGGTTCCGGATGTATAGGAATCACTCTGGCCTGTGAAATTAAACCGGCCTTTGTTTGTTTATGCGACCTGTCCGATGCCGCTTTAAAAATTGCTCAACAAAACTTGTCTCTTTTAAGCCAATTAAAACATGATCAACCTTCATTTCATATTGAAATTATAAAAAGCAATTTATTTAATGAAATTCAAAAAAGCAGTTTTAACTTGATCGTTTCAAACCCTCCCTATGTAACTTTTAACGAATATGAAAATTTAGACCGGAATGTAAAAAACTTTGAACCGCGCGAGGCATTGCTGGTATTGCAGCCTGATGAATTTAATACAAGATTGGTCAGGGGAGCCTACGATCATTTATGCAGCTCAGGCTGGCTCTATCTTGAAACCAGTCCAACGCTGATCAACTCACTTTATGAAATATTTAAAACCGCAGGATTTAGTTATATTGAAACAAAGAAAGATTTATCGGGTAAAGAAAGATTTATTCGAGGGCAAAAGAAATTAATTTGATCCGCAAAGGGAAGGGAAGAAATTAATTTGAACCGCAAAGGCGCAAAGGACGCAAAGTAAAGAGAAGCAAAGAAAGAATTTCTTACCGCAAAGGCGCAAAGGACGCAAAGTAAAGAGAAGCAAAGAAAGAATTTCTTACCGCAAAG
>JAOUFY010000006.1 GCA_029857955.1 Spirochaetia bacterium | reverse complement strand
ATTATGATGTGACATAAAATATAGTTGACAAAATGCCAAGATTATTTTAATTATATAAGTGGCAACCTAAAAATGGCAAAACGCAGCGACTATACAGGTAAACAAAAAGCAGCAATTTTTATGCTGGCTGTTGGTCCAGAAGTTTCATCAGAAATTATGAAACGCCTATCTGAGGCTGAGGTCGACAGCATAACATATGAAATTGCCCGACTTGAAAAAATAAGTTCAGACGATAAAGAAAATATTTTACAGGAATTCCAGGAGCTGATGATGGCTCAGGAATTCATAACTCGCGGCGGTCTTGAGTCTGCTCGAGGAATTCTTGAAAAAGCGCTTGGTACACAGAAAGCCATTGATATTTTAAATCGTCTCACAAGTTCATTGCAGGTCAGACCGTTTGACTTCGTTCGACGTCAGGATCCGGCTCACCTTTTAAACTTTATACAAAACGAGCATCCTCAGACGATGGCTCTTATTTTATCATATCTTGAACCAACCAAAGCAGCTTTAATTTTGTCGTCTTTACCGCATCAGATACAGGCTGATGTGGCTCGGCGTATTGCAAAAATGGATAGAACTTCTCCCGAGGTTTTACGAGAGGTTGAACGTGTTTTAGAACGTAAGCTCTCCACATTGTCTAATGAAGATTATACATCAGCCGGTGGCGTTGATGCAATTGTTGAAGTTCTTAACCAGGTTGACCGTGGTACAGAAAAAAGTATCATTGAAGCGTTGGAAGAGGAAGATCCCGAACTTGCAGAAGAAATTAAAAAGAAAATGTTTGTTTTCGAAGATGTTGTTTTACTCGACGACAAAGCCATTCAAAAAACTCTTCGAGAACTCGACAATCAAGACCTTGCAAAAGCGTTAAAAGCCGTAGATACCGAAGTTCAGGAAAAGATCTTTCGCAACATGTCGAAACGCGCAGCCGCGTTATTGCGTGAAGATATGGAGTTTATGGGACCAATTCGTTTGAAAGACGTTGAAGAAGCGCAGCAAAAAATTGTAAACATCATTCGAAAACTCGAAGACGAAGGCGAAATTATTGTGGCTCGTGCAGGTGAAGACGAACTTGTTACATAGTGATTGATTTAAAACTAATTTTTAATCAGTTTCTATTTATAAAGTTCCTGTTAATATTGATCGAATTAATATGGCAAGACGGTGAAGTCCTTGTCCGTCAAAAATGTCATGAAGATCCGGCAGCTCATTCCATTTTGCGGTAAACCAGTCAGACAGTTGTTTATGATATTCGCTGATATCGTAGAGATATATTTCTTTACCCAGATATAATGCCTCAAAAAAAGTCTGCCCGAAGTATGTTCCGATTTTATTTGATTTGATAAGTTTTATATGAAACAGTTCTTTGCTTAGTTCTATTCGTTCTTTCTGCGCATATTGTATTAAATCAATTTCACTGTTTGATTCAATGTTTTCAATTAAAGTTCGAATTATCTTGGATTTGGTGGTCATTGGTGTACATTCGTAAATCACAGGATCAAGAATGCAGTTTTTTAACGAGGTTTTTAATTCGTCATCGTTCATGTTTATGTGAGGTAATGTATCCCAAATGAGATCACACTGTTTTCGTCCGGTACCCCGATTATCCATTGCCATGAGGTAGTAATTTTTTTTTTCAATTATTTCTATTGGAAATTCATCATCTCTGCTATCAAGCAATACAAGTTGATATGAAGCTATTTCTTTAGGAATATTTTTACCCATCAGAAGGTCGCAGGCTATATTCATTTTTTCCAGATGCCTTTTTAATAAATTGGATCGATTAAAATGACCAGTACCATAATTTTCACCCTTATTGGTTATTATAAGAACTTTATTGTTCATTATTTTCCTTCTTGTGATTTATAAGGTCTTTAGCATATTCTTTTGGACTTTTTTGTCTGCTTGATTTGTTGATATTAAAAAAATTAGAATTTGCATTGTATAAATTAAAAACATCGCTTGAACAAAAATAAGGAAGATTTTGTTTTGAAAAAAAATTGTATGTGTCACGAGCCTGTTTAAGGTCTTCTGGATAATCGATGGTAAGTCGAATATCTGGCGAATTTTTATAGTAGTCAATTTGTTTAATATTAAAAAGATTTTTGTTTTCTTTAATAAAAGTAGTTACATGCTCCAGATGATGGGGGAGCAAGTCATGTTCAAGCTGCTTAATCATAGCGCCTTTACGAAACAATTCAAACCCCATTCCAAGAGGCAACTTAAAGGGAAATGAAAAATCAAGATTAGTTTCGGTATCAAAATATTTTAAATTGTCTTTTAAAATTTGAAAATCAATAAATGGATTATCGCCTGTTAGTCGAACAATAATATCTTTTTCTGATAAATCCTGCGAAGTTTTTATAAACCTTGATAAAACATTAAATGTATCGCCGGATATCCATTGTATATTTTGTTTATCCAGGTATTTGTAAAGTTCATTTGAGTTTTCAACCGCAAGAGCAAAATAAATCTGGGATTTATTTGCACCGGACAACAGCAATCGATCAATGATGTGTTGTATCAGTGGTTTTTGCCCTATCTCCATCAATACTTTACCAGATAGTCGGGTTGAAGACATACGAGCTTGAATTATATAGCGAACAGACATTTTATTAGCGATAGATGCTTATTTCATCTTGTTGATTTACATATTAAATGTATAATATTCGTCACAATTTTTACAGTCAGGACATTGCGGATAAACGTTGTTGTAATTGTTTTTCCAGTCATCCAGCGAGGTCTTCCAAATATCTTCCATGGAATTATTGTTGATGTTGCCTCTTGTTTTAAGATTTTGTATGTCTTGTTTACAAAAAACTACATTGCCATCAGATTTAATATACAGATCTCGCCGCAGATGCCAACAAAAAAAACGTTCCAAAGGCGTCATATCAGAAACCCTTTTTTCAGGCATTAATCCTATGTATGAATTATATTTTTGAAGTAAAAATGATATTCCATATTTATCCGATAAGTCATATAATTCATCAAGTTCAGTTTCATTATCCTGTATTTTAAGTGTTTGAATAAAGATATTTTTTTTATAAGATTCATTTTTTTTAGAAAGTAACCCGCAACATTTTTCTATATTTTGAATAACAATTTCTTTGTCGCCGTTTTTAGCGCCATGCATTTGCTGATAGTTGTTCATGCTGTTAAAATTTACAACAATTCGCAGTTTATGTATTTCAGAGTGATCAAATGTTGAAATAATTTTTTCCAGATGCCTTCCATTTGTTTCAAGAACCACCATAGGAATATATTTTTGAGTTAAAAGATGGTTTATTATATCAACAATTTGCGGGTGTTCCAAGGGTTCACCAAGTCCACCGATGGCAATCGACGTATCGTTTAAACCGGTTTGTATAAAATTTGTGATAGAGGTAATGTTCTCTAAAGTTAACATATGTGCATCAGGATTCATAATAAATTGGCGTGCACAAAATGTACATGCATATTCACATCCGCCATAAATTTCCAGTTCAAGGTATGATGGAAAATGATGTAATAGTTCAGGGGCTTTGTTGTATAAATCTTCCAATTCGATGTAATAGTCATTATTTTCACCGCATTTGTTAAATACGTCATTAGAACTTTGAATGGATCTTGTAGTTTTCCCTGCGAAATCCAGTCTCAATAATCGAAGGTCGGGATGTTCATAATGAATTTCAACATGAAAATGATTAATATTTTTTTCAATATATTCACTTAAAGGTATAGCAATAGAATCAGGTATGGCTTTATCAATGTTTGATGTGTCTGATAGTTCATTTTCTTCCATTTGCATGGCTTCAAACAGGCTTCTGTTAAAAAAAACTCCGGCTAAACCTGGCGGAGCATTTTCAATGTAACTATAGTCAGCTGAATATTCATTATGTATTTCAAATAATTTTTGAGTTAACATTAAATCTCCAATAGAGTAAATGGAGTCTATATAATATACGCTTTCGATATTTTTATCTGAAAAAATATGTTTTAACAATGAAATTTCATGAGCATATGACAGTTCTAATTGAATATTTTTTAAACCTTGTTTTATAAGTTTAATAATATTATTTTCCAGTTCATAACTTAATGTCACCTTGACCCCAAGTTTGTTTATAAAATTTATAAAATTGTTTAATAAAATTAAAATATCATTTTTTTCCCTGAATACACGGGATTCTTGAGTTAAGCTTTCCCATAGTTGTAAAGTCGAAAGATTGAAATGACAGAGAATAATGGTTTTTTCCATAATAAATGGATCGATTATAATCCCTGATATCCTTTCATATAAATTTTAATTCCTGTTGATTTTTTTCTATTTTTAATCCAGGAAAAATATCCTGCCTGCTGCTTTTCCTGGTATAGTTTCTGCATAATTAACGGGGATGCTTCTTCAAGAGATACTGGAGAAATAGCATCTATCTTCACAATCATGTAATTATTTTTAGATACAAATACCTTACTGACTTCGCCTGCCTGAGTTTGGTATACCACATTTGCCATCATCGGGTCGATTGTACCTAATTCATCAAGTCTTAACCAACCAAGCAAGCCGCCATTTGTTGAAGATGGATCATCAGAATATTGCTTTGCAGTTATCGTAAAATTTGCAACAGCTTCATTTCTAGCTTTATTCATCAACTGATTTACACTCAACTCTTCTTTTGCGTTGTTCGGGTTAAATGATTTTTTTATGATTCGCAGAAGGTATTTATTACCAACATCATTTTTGTGCTGATTGTACCAATGTTTTATTTCTTCATCTTTAGGCGCAGAAACAGACACTTTTAATTGGGCAATTTGCTGTATTTTAAGATTATTTGTAATTTCTTTTTTGTAATCAGCAAGCGACATATGCATTTGTTCGTTTAAAGCCTGTTCAAAAGTTTTCTCATCTTTATAACCATTGCCTATCATTGTTTTTTGAATGATATCATCAACCTGAGCCTGTGATATACTAATTGCTTCTTCTTTAATAACTATGTCAACAATGGCTTTTTCAATTAAAATATCTAATATTTTACTTTCCAGGTTTCTTTGATCATTAACGTTTACCGGTCTTTTATGAGAAATTTCATCTTTTAAATCAAGCACAGTGATTGGAGTATCTCCAACCATCGCAACCATTTCATTGATCATTTCATCGGCTTGAGTAATGGTTGAAGATATTATTAAAAGAGTAAGAAATATTAGTTTTCTCATGTGTCATGAAAAACTGATTTCACGCTTTGTAAACCGGTTTTCCTTTGAAAAGTGTTCATAAAATTTGGAGACGGCTAAGCTTTACCCAAAATCAACAGTCCAACTAAATATGGTATCTTGTTTTTCTGTTGACAATAGATAAAGCTGAATCCATGTTGATGAGATTTTAGGATCGTTATTATATTTTATAATAAAGATAAAACGCCATATATCCATGATGAGGAGAAGAAGATGAAAAAAATATTATTTGTAATGACGGTTGTTTTTTTTGGTAATTGCGCATCAACGCAGTATACAGACTCTAAAAAAGACACAGGATCGCGTCAGTGGGGCGCAAAGGAAATTAATGAAACTGTTGATACTATGGTTGCATCATTATACGGAAATTTAAAGAATAAAAATCAAGATATTTTAATCGGGGTAAACAAAATTCGCAACAGGACATCGGAGCACATTGATACGACAATGATTGCCAATGAAATTTCAACCAAGTTGATAAAAAGAGGCATTCCTTTTATTGATAAATCCCAGAGAGCCGAATCTGTTAAAGAAATAGAATTTGGACAAACAGGTTTAGCTGACAGCGAGGGAGCTATTTCTGCCGGTAAATTGCGATCACCAAATTATGAACTGTCCGGCGACATTACAGACAATGTTGTCTATGACGGAAATAATAAAAAACAGTTTATTATTGTCACGCTTAAGCTTGTTGATGTTGCAACAACAGCAGTTGTCTGGCAGGATCGTCAGGAATTTATGAAGGTTTCAAAAGAAGAAAAATACGGCTGGTAGCGCGTGAAGATAAACTAACATGAGTTTGCATTTTATTGTTTTAACCAGATTACGTATTTTATTTATAACTATTTTTTCTGTTTCAGGGCTAATGTGCTCAAGCGGTAATTATAATACACTTATGGTAAAGGCAGAAAAATCTCTCTATGTAGATAATCAGCCACTTGAAGCTTCACGAATTTTAATTCCCTATGTAAATAAAAGAAATCAAGATCAATTATTATTTATGATGGAAGCAGGTTATATGCTTCATATTGCAAAAGATTACCAGAAAAGCAATAAATATTAATGGCGGCAGATGAAAAGGCTGATGCAATGTATAAAAGTGCATCTAAAGAAGTTGCTGCATTTATAACCAACAAAACTGGTAAAGATTATATGGGTGAAGATTATGAAAGGGTTTTACTTAACATGATCATCGGCATAAATTACATGATGTTAAACAATTTTGAAAGCGCAAAAGTTGAATTTAAAAAAGTAAACAATAAACTCGAATACATTAAAGATAAATCAGGTAAACAGTTTCAACTTAACCTGATGGCGTTGTATCTTTCGGCAATTTCTCATGCGGCTTCAGACGAGTATGAATATGCATATGTGGATTTAAAAAGAATTCATCAGATCCAACCGGGTATTCCCGCTGTAGGGTTAAAACTGCTTGCTCTTTCTGCAGAACTTGGTTATGATGATGATTATGCTAAATGGAAAAAATTGTATAATTTACAAATGAATCCTGGACAAATGAAAAACGATAAAAATTCGACAGAACTTGTTGTTATTTATGAAGCTGGTCTTTCTCCGAGAAAAATATCAAGGGGCAGGCTGCTTGACGATCAGGAATTAAATGCCATGTTTCGGGCCGCTGTGGTAACGGCGATTGTCACGAGTGGGAGTTCCGCTCGTGCCGTAAGCAACCAGCTTGTATTATCCACAGTAGCAACAGCTGAACATCCAGTGCCAAAGTATATAAAGCAAAATTATGAAATTGTCTCAGCACGATTAAATTTAATGAGCCAGGGCAAGTTATATACAAGTGTAGAATTACGTCAGATGAATGATGTCGAAGATACGGTATTAACAAATTTTGAAAATCATTATCAAAAAATTAAACAAGAAATGATCACCAGACTTGCCACAAAAGTCGTAGCTACGCTAGTTTCTAAGGCTGTTGCAGAGCAGGTTGCCAGGCAAGCTGGCGGTAGAAGTTATGGCGGCTTGGCAAGTTTGTTGGTGGGAACAGTTGCAGGAGTTGGAATGGGCGCAGCATTGTTTAGCTCTGAAAAACCGGATCTTCGATGCTGGCATTCAATACCGGCAAGTTATCATGCAGGTAGTGTATCCCTGCCTCCTGGTAAATACGATGGAATTATCACATATTTTAACCGCAATGGATCAAAAGCATACGATGAAAGTATTGGCGAGGTTACTGTTTTAAAAGATAAACCACAGATCCTTTTGTTTCGAACATATAAATAATTTTCAAATATATAAAAGTTAAAAACCGCCGAAGGCGCGGACAAGATAGCTTGCAAGATTTTGCCTGGTATCGTTTTCCCATGAATAATGGGGGCGAATATACGAGTTTACTGGTTTTTGATTTATCGTTGATACGTCTTTATGTGTAAAGTTAATAAACCCTTTTTTTATGGTTCGTCCTATATTTCCATGAATAAACTCGATTGTGTTATCCTCCCGAATAGCGGTTACTATTCCTGTATGAGTGTAATTATCATCTCGTTGTTGATTATGATTTTTATCGTATGTATTGTCAAAAATAATTATATCACCAATTTCGGGGGTTTTTACATTATATCGATGATTTTTTTTAAAGTAAGATGCTAATAAGGTAACACCAGTAGCTTTATTTGGATCAATTGATTTTGTAGAAATTGATTCCCGAAATAAATCCATGGTATGATTTGAACCTTCCCAGTAAGCTGCTCTCACAAAATAAGAACAATCTGTTTCAATATTTAAAAGCGATCCGTTTACGTTTATTGTTTTTATTTTTTTTTCGTAAAATTCAATTGCTTTTTGCGCAGCCTTGATTCCGATATTATTTTTATCGTTTTCAACCTGGTCTTCAGTTTCAGATCCACTGTCTTCAGAACCAGGTAAAATCAGGCGTTGAAGTATAGGTGATAAATCGATACTGGTTTTTATTTTTAAAGGATGATCCGAATGACTGGACAGTAAAATTGGAGGCGATTTTGCATATTCATTATCTGAATTAAAACTAACAGCCGTGCCTTCTTCGGGTGTTTCCCATGTCACGACTATGTTATTTTTTTCATCATTGGCAGATATCGTTTTTGTAAAAAATGCAATTGTGAAAATTAACAATAAAATACTGAAAAGAGTCAGTACATTAAACAAATAATTTTTAAACAATTTCATTTTAGGCTATTCACTAAATTTAACCAAACATTACAAGCTTAAGATCATTTTTATTTTTGAGAAATTGGTATAAGTCTTTCTTCAAATAAAGCAAGTATTTGATTTTCAGTTTTTGGCTTTTTTTCATTTAAATTTACAAAATACTTTGCAAGTTTTTTATGTTGTTTTAACATTAATAAAAACCATACACCCAGAAAATCAATTTTTTCAAACACAATGGCATTTTCTTTTATGTAGTTTGCCTTGTTTTCAATAATTTCATGCGGATGATCGCTCCAGTGTCTGCTGGCCTTTAAGTGGTGACTGATATGATAACCGTCATTAAAACACAGATGGTTATATTTTCCGTTTATGCATGAAATGCTGTTTCGATAGCAGTTGTTAGGATCATTTACATCGACAAAAGCATGTTGAGTCCAGTTACCAATAATCATTACTGCACGTGAAATTATATATGGGGTAACAAATAAAAAAATACCGGCTGGCAAATAATAATATGATACTGCCGCCATAAACAACCAGTAGGAATATTCGCCTGCAAATACTTTAAACGCTGCTTTGTATTTTTTGGTTTGTATAAAATACAGCATTGTTTCCCATAAACCAATGGTAATAAAACGAAAAAAATAAATCATGCAATCTGAAAAACTGTCTCTTCTATATTTAAGAGTACTGCTTTTATCTGATAAGAGGTTATTTTCAAAATGGTGCATTTGAATATGATGGGCATAATAAGTTTCGGGACTTTGTCCAAAAAAAATTCCCATAAACCACGTCGGATAATAATTAAACAAAGAAAATTTATTTTTAAATAATTTTCGATGACTGATATTGTGGAGCATTAAGTGATATGGGCCAAAAAACCTTGCAAAAAAAACAGCATATACCACGGCAAGGTAAATATTAAACGATCTTATCATAAATATCAAGAATGCAAGTGGAATCATTGTCAAGGATATTTTTAAGATTAAATGACCAATGGGAAGGTCTCGTTCTTCATTGATAAATTTCATTATCAATTTATCAACGAGATTTAATTTTTTTGATGTTGCGATAGGATCAGAAATTGTAATTGTTTTTGTTAAATTCATTGAATTTGTTGTCATTAGTTTTCACCTTAAGCATTTATGTTGCCATTTTTTCTGTCAATGATCACTTGACAATAACATTGCAAAATTATCTGATGAATTAACATTATTAAAATATAACGTTAGTTGAAAGATGTATTAAAAACTACGTAAAAAAAGTCCTGCGGTGGTTGTATAACCTGTTAAATTTGAGTTGATTTGCCCTTTTGCATCAATAAAGTAAAAAGTTGGAAACGAATTAACTTTATAGTTTTCGCCAGAAATATTATCATCTAGCAAAACGGGTACTTGATCATTACTTAGGCCATGGTCTTTGGCAAAGCTGATTATTTCATTTTGATCATTATATGACATGCCAACGCTCAATATTGCCAGTTTATCAAAACCTCGAATTTTTCTTAAATATGTCAAATTTGAAGATGTCGCTTTACAAACTGTGCACCATGGCGCAAAAAAATAAATTAAAACGGGTTTGCCGCGATAATCAGTCAGAGAATGTTTATTACCGTCTATGTCATATAAAGTAAAATCAGGCGCAGTTTGTTTCGTAGACAGTAAATTACGTGTCTGCCAATGTTGAATTATGGGGATCGCAAGAATTAAAAGAGACCACCAAATTACATCGCGTTTATTACGAGTTATGAAACTTTTCAAATTTAAAAATAATTTATTCATTAGGTTTTTCTAATATATGTCGTTTTAGCCATTAAGACGAAATAATTATTATCTTTTAACAGATCGATTATAATAAAAAATCGGGCTCGTAACGAGTTTTATGATTTTTTCATTTTAACGCGCTAATTTACAAGCCTGTTTATCGCGTTTATATTTAACTACAGATATTATTTTTCAATGGACATGCTGAAAGAACTCGGAAGGATATCTTTAAAATAAACATTAAGGATGTAATCATGAGTAAAAAATATAGATTGGTGACCAGAAGCGATATGGATGGGCTTGTTTGCGCTGTCTTGTTAAAACACATGGGTATCATCGATACTATAGAATTTGTTCACCCTAAAGACATGCAAGATGGAAAAATTCAAATTGGGCCAAACGATATCACAACGAATCTTCCTTTTGTAGAAGGCGTGTATCTTGCTTTTGATCATCATTTAAGCGAAACCATTCGCGTCGGCAAAAAAGAAAACCATATTATCGAGGCAAGCGCACCGTCTGCTGCCCGCGTTGTTTTTAATTATTATACATCAGGGGCAAATTTTCCGGAATCATTTCAAGCCATGATGGATGCCGTAGATAAGTCAGACTCTGCAAATTTTAGCAAAGAAGAAATTCTCGAGCCAGCCGGCTGGGTATTGTTAAGTTTTTTAATGGATGCCCGTACAGGACTTGGAAGATTTAAAGATTTTCGCGTTTCAAATTATAACCTGATGATGGATCTCATCGACTATTGTAAAAATCATTCCATTGACGAAATTTTACAATTGCCCGATGTTAAAGAACGTGTTGACTTGTTTGAATCTTACATTCCTCTGTTTAAAGCTCAACTGGAAAGATGCTCAAAGGTGTATAAAAATCTGGTGGTTTTAGATCTGAGAAAAGAAGAGACGGTCTTTCCCGGTAACCGATTTGTCATTTATGCCCTTTTTCCCGATGCCAACATTTCAATTCACGTGCTCTGGGGCAAAGATAAAAAAAATGTAGTTTTAGCCGCAGGAAAATCAATTTTTAACAAGACATCAAAAACATCCATCGGCGAACTCATGCTGCAATACGGCGGCGGCGGACATCAGGCAGCAGGTACATGCCAGATTGATAGTGATAAAGCCGAAGCTGTTTTAAAAGAACTTATTGAAAAAATCAATGCAGACGGCTGATTGAATCGCAAATCATAATTCCTGAAGGGGTGGCCAGAGAACGTAACGGGCTTTGCCCGTTTTGTTCGAGGCCAGGGGAACCAGTGATGACCGCGCCGGTAAATTTTCAAAGTTCCCCTTTTTTAAAAAATTATACTAACGTAAAATTTTATTAATATAATTATGCTTTATATATAGAATATTGATCGCGGCCAAGATTTTTTGCTTTATAAAGCGCTGTATCTGCGCTTTCAATAAGTTCGCCGAGATGACAAAAAGAAAATGATTCACTTAAAACGGATATTCCAATGCTGATGGTAAACTTTATAACTCCGTTTGAAGTTTCCATTTGAAATGCTCTTGCTTTTTCTATTAATTTTTCTGCAAAACTTTGACACCCGTTAAGATCTGCCTCAGGAAGAAAAATGATCATTTCATCTCCGCCGTATCTTCCGGCAAGATCTGTTTCACGTTTTGTTGAATTGATGATGTTTCCCATGGAATGTAATATTGCATCGCCTTTGAGATGGCCATATTTATCGTTGATGTACTTAAAATGATCGATGTCCAGCATTAATATTCCAAGATTTCGGTTGCAGCGTTTTGCAAGGTTAAATAAATTTTCAGACGACTCCAATAATGCCAGGCGAGATCCCAGAGATGTAGTTTGATCAAAATTTGCAATTTTGCGGATTCGTTTTTCCAGGTCATTTAATTTTTTAAAAATATCGATTAAATAGGTAACCATGGTGGATGCAACGATTAAAGGAGTAATGACGCCCGCGATCACTTCGGATTGTCTCATTTCAGTATTTGTAATGGAGTAATACAAGCGTAAGATTATGTGCGTGCCAATGATGGCGATCAACGTGATCGCTGAAACAATCGTTATCTTGTTGTATTTTTCGACAAGGTTTCGCATGTTTTAAAAATCAGATTTTTTAAAGGCAAACAAACGTTACAATAGTTTTCGAAAAGACTGGTTAAATGGCCGCACTTTTTACCCTTTGGATTTCCCAAAAATCTGCAAAATGGGCTATGCCCGCCGATTTGCCTGAAATTTTTGATTTGTTATTGTAAAATATATTCATAGAAAGTTCTCCATTATAATAAAATATATGTATTTATAAGTATTCTAATTTAGTTAATAGTATAATACTTATAAAAAAGATAAATGCAAATAATTTCAGGTCGTTTCAAACGCAAATGATTTATCTACGTTGCGTCCGTCGGGTAATTTTGTCACGGTGTAAAGATTGCGGGGCAGATTACTTTTTATAAAGTCCAGGGAGATCAGTTCTAAACTCTGAATTCATGCCTGCCTGTCTGTTGGTGCAGATCTCACGATAAAACTCGACTTGACGGCATCGATTTGTCATTTGTTAATGGAAATTTAAGGCTTGTAAGATGGTAAAAAAGAAAAAAAAAGAAACACGAAAAACCTTTAAAAATAAAATTATTCAGTTTTTTAATACTTTAAAAGATCAGATTATTTATTTTATTGAAACATCTCCAGAAAAGATAAGTAAAACGACGGTAATTTCAAAAAAAAAATTAAGTCCATTTAAACGATATTTTTTAATTACGAAAACTATATCGAAAATGGTGATTCATTATTTTATTTATTTTGCATATAAATACAGTACAATCCCCTGGTTCATTCAGCATTTAAAGCCGTTTCAGTTGAGAATTAAAAAATATTTCGAACTTTATCAAAACTGGAAAAATGAAAATCAAAAAAAGTATAAAATTGGCCGTAATGTAGTTATTGCAGCGTTTCTTTTTTTTAGCATAGTTGAAATTATAGTGCTGTCAAGCGGTATTTCTTTTAAGGCCGATCCTATTGGGCCAACCAATGTTGAAGCCGGAGCTTTGCCGGATCCGTTAAGAATACATTTTGAAAAACCAGTTGCCCCTCTTGATCAGTTAAATAAAAATTTAACTCAGGGTGTAAAAATTCATCCTGAAATAATGGGAAACTGGAGATGGCAAAACGACAGTGAGCTTGTCTTTACTCCTCTGGAAGACTGGGCTGTCGGTACCGACTATAAAGTGAAATTTAAAGCCAGTTTTTTTGCAAAACATGTTTCATTGAGGTCGTACTCGCTTGGTTTTAGTTCTGCGCCATTTAAAGCAAGTATCACATCTCACAAGCTTTATCAGGATCCGATAAATCCAAAAATAAATAAAGTCGTTGCCACGGTTAAATTCAGCCATTCCGTAGATTCGGAAAATTTTTTAAAAAATGTGTCCATCTCAATTTCTGCAAAGGGGTCAATACTTGGCGGCGATAAATTAAACAAAGAAATATCATACAATAAAACAAAAACAGAAGCTTATATTCATACGGAGCCGGTAGAAATTAAAATTCAACCCCAGGTTGTAGTTATTGAGATTGGTTCTTCAACACATTCTTTAAGAGGCGGTCCTGGTTTACCGTCTGATTTATCAGCATCTGTAAATGTACCGGATATTGAAACCTTTTTTCATATTGAACAAATTAAAATTGCATTGGTTTCAAATGAACATTCCGAAAGTGAACAGGCTCTTGTGATTGAAACTACCGCAGGCATTGAAAGCCGCGAACTGGAAAAAAAATTAAAAGTGTATTTATTGCCAGTTGATCGTCCTGTTGCAGAAGGCGTTCCCAGCGATAAAAATTATGCCTGGTTTAATCCCGATGAAATTACGCCCTATGTATTGCAAAAGTCAGAAATTATTAATCTTGAACCAATTGGAACAAACGAAGAATATGCCCAGCTTCACAGTTATCGTTTAAATCTACCCGTTCAACGAAATATTTTTGTTCAAGTTGAAAAAGGCGCCGAGGCGATCGGAGGTTCACATCTTGTTAAAACCTATCGCCAGATCATTCAGATTCCAGATTTTCCAAAAGAAGTAAAAATTGCACGATCAGGCTCCATTTTAAGTTTAAGCGGCGATAAAAAATTAACGGTTCTTTCGCGTGATATGATTTCTCTGAAATACTCAATTGGAAAAATCAAGCCGACAGATATTTCTCATCTTGTGACGCAGGCATATTCTTATAATGATTTTGAAACGCCGTCTTTTAATGAATATGGCGGGTTTACAGAAGATAACATCGTCAGCAGGTTTGAAAAAATAGTTAAACTTGCGCAAACTTCCCCTGGACGAGTGCAATACTCTTCTCTGGATTTTTCAGAATATTTAAATAAAGAAGATGTCCCCTATGGCGTTTTTATTTTAACCGTAAATGGATACGACCCAGAAAAAAATGTTTTGCTGCCGGAAAAAGACAGGCGTTTAATTGTCGTGACAGATTTGGGTATTATTGTAAAAACTTCTCAAGATGAAAGTCTCGATGTATTTATACAATCCATTCATTCGGGAATGCCCGTTTCCAATGCTCATGTAGAAATTCTGGGCAAAAATGGTTTGCCGGTAAAATCGGGTTACACTGACGAAAGCGGGCGTGTTCATATGGAAAGCTTAAAGGGTCTTTCAAGGGAGAAAACACCCGTTGTGATCAAGGCAAACAATGGACATGATTTATCTTTTTTACCGATAAATATGCAAAAACGCAGTCTTGAATTTTCCCGCTTTGACGTTGGCGGCGAATATCTAAATGGAAATGAAAAAAATCTGGACGCTTATTTGTTTTCAGACAGGGGAATTTACAGGCCAGGAGATACATTTCATGTCGGCGTGATCATCAAGTCCGTAAATTGGCATAACAACATGGCCGGACTGCCCCTTGAGCTCGTCATTAGCGATCCGCGAGAAATGGAAATTTACAGAAAGAAGATATATGTACCGGCATCTGGTTTTTACGAAATTGATTATACAACCGGAATTACAGCTCCTACCGGCGCGTATCAGGTTAAATTGTATACAGCGAAAGATTTAAAAAATAATGATGAAAGCGTTGCTCTGTTGGGATCAACCGAGGTAAAAATTGAAGAATTTTTGCCGGATACAATGAAAATTTCACTTTCATTTAATAAAGAGAATAATCAAGAGAAAAAAAGTGGCTGGATTTCACCTGTCGATTTATCGGCTAATGTCTCGTTATGGAATTTATTTGGTACACCGGCAAAAGATCATAAAATATCGTCATATGTTCGTTTTAGTCCGTCTCCTTCCAAATTTTCTGCATATCCTGATTATATTTTTCATGATCCGCTTTCTGAGGGCGCCGGTAGTTTTTCTGAAAGACTTCCCGATGTGATTACCAACGACAAGGGCGAGGTAGAGATTCCTCTGAAACTGCAAAATCTTGACAAGGCGACATATACCCTTCAATTTTCAGCAGAGGGTCATTCTCTTGACGGCGGAAGAGCTGTAACCGCTTACCGAAGTATCGTTGTATCGCCGTTAAATTTTATTCTTGGTTATAAAACAGACGGCGATTTAAATTTTGTAAGACAAAATGTTCAAAGAAATGTTCATATAATTGCTGTAAACCGAGACCTGCTAAAAACCGAAGTTAAAAATTTAAAACTGGAATTGATCGAACAAAATTACATTTCAACTCTTGTCAGGCAAAATGACGGTACATACAGTTATCAGTCCATTCGTAAAAAAATATCAAAAAGCGAAACATCCATTACAGTTTCGCCTTCCGGTTTTTATTACAACCTGTCTTCGAATAAACCCGGAGATTACAGGGTCGTGATACGCGATGAAAATAAAACAGAACTTTCAAGCTTTGAATTTTCCGTTGTCGGTCAGGGCGAGGTTTCTTCCAGGCTTGAAAAAAACAGCGAGTTGCAGATCAGTTTAAATAAGAAAGATTATTCTCAGGGAGAAGAAATAAAAATATCCATCAGATCGCCATATGCCGGATCGGGACTGATATCAATTGAAAGAGAAAAGGTGTATTCATATATATGGTTTAAAACAAACAATTCCAGTTCAATACAAAGTATAGTAGCGCCGGCAAATCTTCATGGTAATGCTTATATAAATGTTACATTTTTAAGGGACATAGGATCTCCTGAAATATATTCAAGTCCTTTAAGTTATGCCGTAGCTCCCTTTAGCATCAGTCGCGAAGCAAGACGAAACAGCATTACTTTAAATGTACCGCAAAAAATCATGCCGGGTCAAACCTTGAAGATTGGTTATAAAACATCTCACCCCGGAAAAATTGTGGTATTTGCTGTTAACGAAGGAATACTTCAGGTCGCCAGATATTCTACGCCGGATCCTCTGGAGTACTTTTTCCGTAAAAAAGCTCTCCAGGTAAGAACATCGCAAATTCTTGATTTAATTTTACCAGAATATTCTATATTAAAACAACTTTCGCGAGCGGGAGGCGGAGAAGACCTGTTAAAGTCAGGTTCCAATATAAATCCATTCAGGGCAAAGCAAAAACCGGCCGTTGCTTTCTGGTCGGGAATCATTGATGCCGGCGACGAAGGCGGCGCCCTTTATTATCAGGTACCTGATTATTTTAATGGTTCGCTTCGAGTGATGGCTGTCGTCGTATCTGATCAATCCATAGGATCTGCCCGTGAAAATGTTTCTGTTAAAGGAAACTTTATCATCACTCCGGCAGTTCCGTTGTATGCGACTGCCGGCGATGAATTTGAAATCAGCGTAAATGTCGCCAATAATTTTCCTGGTTCAGGTAAAAATGCAATTATCGAAACAAACGTTGTCAGCAGTAAAAAACTTAAGTTAACAAGTGTCGCTTCTCAAAAAACTGAAATTCCTGAAAATTCAGAACGTGCCGTTAAATTTACATTTAAAACTCTTGAGGAATTTGGGCAGGCTGATATTTCTTTTATCGTTAAATATGGAAATACCGAAACGAGGTATACAGAATCAATGAGTATTCGACCTTCTATGCCCTACATAACTAAAGTTAAAGGCGATTTTGTAAAAAACGCAAATCAAAAATTGGCCCTTGACAGAAAAACTTATCCATTTTATAAAAAAACTGAACTTTTGCTTTCTACCATACCATTGTCATTAGGTTATGGTTTAAATACGTATCTTGAAAAATACCCCTATGGTTGTACCGAACAAATTATAAGTCAATCGATACCGGCGCTAGTATTAAGAAGCAGGCCAGAATTTGGATATGATACTAAAAAAGCAAAAGAATCGCTTGAGCAGGTTATAAAAGTTTTAAAGGAAAGACAAAATTCAAGCGGTGCGTTTGGAGCGTGGTTTGCCGGATCCTATATTGACAGTTTTCATACTGTATATGCGGCTCATTTTTTAACTGATCTGAAAGAGTCGGGCTATCCAGTGGATTCTCATTTGATGGGGCAGGCTTTAAAGTACATTTATGAAATATTAAAGAAACAGCCTGAAAGTCTCGAAGATGCCAGGTTACAGGCTTATGGTATTTATATTTTAACCCGAAATGGCGTTTTAACTTCAAATTATCTGATGGCGCTTGATGAGTTCATTCAAAAACAAAAAAAATTTTGGAAAAAGGACATTTTGTCGGCTTATATGGCGGCTTCATTTGAACTGATGAAACAGGAAAAAGAATCATCTTTACTGATTGAAAATACAGATTTTAATGTCGAAGTGGACAGCAATTATGATTACTACTATGATTCGCTTTCATACAATTCGCAATTATTGTATTTACTTAATAGACATTTTCCGTATAAAGCAAATAAAATAAGTACAAATATCATTAATAAAATTCTTGCGCCGGTGTTTAATGGCCAGTTCAATACATTGTCTTCTGCATATACGTTACTTGCTTTAAATGCCTATGCCCAGACGGCCAGAACGCCTGATGATAAATCTTTTAAAATCAGCGAAACCATAAACGGAAAATCTGTTGATGCTTTTTTTAATATTAACGGAATATTTTTAACGTCGAGTTTAAACGAAAAAGCATCAGAGGTTGTTATCAAGCATGAAGGCTCTGACGCTTATTATTATCAGCTTCTTGACGGCGGATATGATGTACAACTTCCAGAAAAAGATATTAATCATGGTATCGAGGTTTCAAGAGATTTTAGAAATGAAGCTGGCGACACAGTGACGAAGGCAAAACTTGGAGAAACTCTCACGGTTTATGTCAGCGCCAGATCAACAAGTAAAAACCAACTTGCGCATATTGCCATCATTGATTTATTGACAGGAGGTCTTGAAGTGGATCTAAAGTCGGTGAGAATCAATAAAGAAAATTCAATTGGGGCTGAACCTTCAGGCGAAGAATCAAATAACCAGGACAGTCGCGTCAATATGTACGGATTTCCGCAATACGTTGATTTGCGTGATGATGGAATCATTATCTTTGGAGGCATTGAAAAGTCGGCGAAATCTTTTTCATATAAAGTAAGAGCTGTTAATAAAGGAAAATTCAGGGTGCCTCCGATATATGCCGAATCCATGTACAATAGATCGATCAATGCAATTTCTAAAAGCCGTTTTTTTGAAATTACTCAATAGTACTCAACTTAAAACTACGCTAATTCAATTTTCAATCATTATTTTAGCTGTATATGTTGTTGTGCCGCGACCGCCATTATGGAATGGGGTAAACTGGTCGTCTGCCTATTATGACGAAAACGGAAAATTGTTACGTATGACGACAACTCCGGATGAAAAATTTCGAATAAGGGTTGATTTAAAAAAAATTTCACCAGCTTTAATTGAAGCAACTCTTTTGTATGAAGATCGATATTTTTACTACCACCCTGGTATAAATCCATTTTCCATTTTTCGTGCATTTTATGAAACCTACATTCATAAATCAAGACAAATGGGAGGGTCAACCATCACGATGCAACTGGCGCGTCTAAGATATCATTTAAAAACAAATCATTTGTCAGGTAAAATCATTCAAATGCTAAGAGCTCTTCAATTGGAATTTTTTTACAATAAAGATGAAATACTGGCCGCTTATTTAAGCATGGCTCCATATGGTCAAAACATCGAAGGACTTGCGGCCGCAAGTTTAATATATTTTGCAAAAACGCCTGATCGCTTAAACTCTCTTGAAGCGCTTACATTGAGCGTGGTTCCTCAAAACCCTGTTAAAAATGCGCCGGAAAGTGTTTCTAATTTAAGAGGATCAAATATAATCTCGGAAAAAAAAACAAATACAATTGATGTTAATGATAGCCTGGTTCAGGCACGATTAAAACTATATCAATACTGGATTAAAAAACATCCGGAAGATAAAAAAAGCAAAGATTCGTTCAGCAGTCAAATTGCCATTTATAAACGTAAAGACATACCGTTTTATGCCCCGCATTTTATAAATTCAATTATATTGCAAGGTTCAGACAGCGGGCAGGTAACAACGACGCTTGATGTGAATATACAAATGATGATTTCCAGAAAATTAAAAGAATATATTGAAAGAAATCAAAACAGGGGAATTGAAAACGGCGCTGCAATTTTAATTGATTATAAAAATATGGAAGTAAAAGCCATGGTAGGTTCATCGGATTTTTTTAACGATGATATTCACGGGCAGGTTAACGGGGCAAATGCAAAACGATCGCCAGGATCAACTCTCAAACCTTTTGTTTATGCGCTGGCAATCGATCAGGGAATCATACATTCTGAAACCGTATTAAAAGATTCGCCGATGGGTTTTGGGGCTTATTCTCCAGAAAATTATGACGGAACATTTAAGGGGCCAATTTCAGCAAGCGATGCATTGATCAGAAGCCGAAATATACCGGCCGCATACCTTGCTTCAAAAATTGATAACCCTGATTTGTACAGCTTGCTTCAAAAAGCCGGCGTAAAAAATATGGAGAGTCGAAATCATTATGGTTTGTCGATTGTTCTGGGAGGTTCTGAAATTACAATGACGGAACTGGCGTCGTTGTACTGTATGTTGGCGAATCAAGGCGTTATTAAAAAAATAAAATTTACAGAAAAAAATAATTTTGATAAAACTTCGAATAATTTAAATCATTTAGAAAAAGAAGAAAGACAGTTGATCAGCCCTGAAGCTGCCTACATAACCCTGAAGATGCTTGAAAAAAATTATATAGATGAAGGCGGTCTTGATCTTGATTTTATAAAACAAAGGCAGCCGGTTTATTGGAAAACGGGAACATCGTTTGGTTTTAGAGATGCATGGGCAGCCGGTATTTTTGCAAATTATGTTTTAATTGTATGGATTGGAAATTTTAACGGTCAAGGGAATCCTGCATTTATTGGACGAGATGTAGCGGGCGTTTTGTTTTTTAGAATTATTGAGGCGTTAAACGCCATAAAACCAAACCTTCATGACATTCAAAGCGATAAAAATTTAAATATAAAATTGATTAAGGTCTGCGCCGCCTCAGGAGGTTTGCCGGGGCCTCACTGCCCTGCAGTAAAAAATGCATATTTTATTCCGGGTAAATCGCCGATTCAACCCGACACCGTTTATCGAGAGATATTTATAAATGCTAAAACAGGGATGAGAGCCTGTCGAGCGGATCAACCCGGAGTTTATCGTCAAATTTACGAGTTCTGGCCGTCGGATCTTTTAAAAGTATTTCAATTGGCGGGCGTGCCCAGAAGAATTCCTCCCCCGTATGACATAGAATGTTCTAATGGAAATAGCGGTCAGAGTCCTGAGATTGTTTTGCCGAGAGAAAACTTGAATTATGTAATTCGCTCGGGCAATAAAGAAAATTCAATTGCGTTTTCGGCTGTATGTGATGCCGATGCAACTGATTTATACTGGTTTGTAGATACAAAGTATGTTGGAAGATCCAAAAGAGGCGAAGAATTTTTCTGGAACCCATCGCCAGGTAATTTTACAGTAAGAGTTATAGATAACCAGGGCAGATTTAAGTCGAGGAAGTTTAAGGTTTTTCAGGAAAATTAAATGAACAATTATATTTTAACCTGATTTCCTTTGTCAGGTATTTTGATGTTTAGGTTGTTAATGAGAAGAAATCCATTGAAATAATAATACAACGGAGTAAACAATTGAAAAACACAATGCACAGACCACAATGAGTTTTAAAAAAAGATTTTTATTCACAAAATATTTTTTCTAAAGTAAACACTTTGTCAATGAGAAATCTAGTACTATGTCTGTTTAATTGGCAAATTCATGTTCAAATTTGAAGTGGCTCCGCATTAATTTTAAATATTGTAAAGCATGCAAATTTGTTAAGTATTAAACAATGGTTTGTGTGGTATATTTGGTGCTTTTTTTGATATTAATCAGGTTAAACAGACTTGTCAAGTAGCGTTTCCGCTTGAATTTGTTTCGCGCAAACGGAACAAATCAAACAGACACGGTATTAGTTCATAGTTTTTCATCATACTGGCGGATTAATTTTGAAAAATCAGGCGAGTCTGCATATTTCATGGCTCGGTTATTAATGTAAAAATGTTCTCTGATTTTTTTTAGCGGCAGATTTGTATCGATTAATCCCAGTTGATAGGCCAGTTTATCAGAGAAACCCGGAAGTAAAATCTTAAAACTAAAAAAAACTTTTTTATCGGCAACTTCATTAAAATGACGAACGATGTTGGTCATGCAGGTGTTGTTGAGCGTGTTGTAAAATTCCGGCGTCTTTCGAAGTTCGTTGGCGCGTTTGATCATTGATAAAAAAAGAAGACGAAGTTTTTCGGGTTCCATGAATTTTACCGGATAAATGTACACCGGATCTTTTCGATATTTGACGCGAAGTTTAACAACATCCCTTTCGTCAGAAATTACATACATGATTTCATATTGACGAAACAATCCTCTTAAAGGTGAAAAGGAGTCGCCCTTTTTTTTGCGAATTTCTATCGAAATACTTACAAATTCATCGTTATCAAAGCCAAAACTTAAAAAAGTATGGGCGGCTAATCCTGTTCTATCAAAGGGTTCTACAATAAAATCAACCGTTCGAAGTTTATTTAAATTAAAAGTTTTGTCGTAATAATCTGGAATGTATTCGTGTGATGTGATATACGAAAAATTCCGAATATTTTTTAAATGAACCAGGTTAGCGTTAATTTCGCCATAGGGCAAAATCATTTGATCAATGGACCAGTCGCGATCATTGGAGGGGTGAAAAAAAATGAAAGGTATCAACCGCAATAAAAAAGCAACACTTATAAATCCGAATAATAAATGGAACATATTTTTATTTTCCCTTGAGATAAAATTGAAACTACATTTTGATTTGCAAAGCATTTATTTCTTTTTCGCTGAAAAATGCTCGACACATCGTCAAAATTTTGTAATCGACAATACAGGAGACAATCATGGAAAATAGCAATGATGATCGAAAAAAACATTGGGAAAAAATTTATACCATAAAATCAAATAATGAAATGAGCTGGTTTCAGGAAAACCCAAAAACTTCTCTTCAGTTTTTAACGATAAATCATGTTCCACTTAACGCAGAAATCATTGATGTCGGCGGAGGCGATTCATTATTTGTAGATCATGCTTTAAAAATGGGCTATACCAATATCACGATTCTTGATATATCCGAAGCGGCCATTGAAAGAGCTAAAAAACGCCTCGGAGAAGCCGGGAAAAACGTTACCTGGATTGTTTCAGATATTACAAAATTTAAACCGGTTAAAAAATACGATTTCTGGCATGATCGGGCAGTTTTTCATTTTTTAACACGCCAGGTAGAAATTAATTCATATGTCAAACTGGTTCAGGAAAATTTATCTGAAAACAGTATTTTTGTCATAGGTACATTTTCCGAAAATGGTCCAGACAAGTGCAGCGGACTGCCGATCACAAGATACAATGAATCCAAAATGACAACATTGTTTTCAGCCGGGTTTGACAAGATTCGATGTTTTGAAGAAAATCACATCACTCCATCAAATAAAGTGCAGGCTTTTTTGTTTTGCAGCTTTAAGAAATTGGCAGCATAAGACAGTTTAAAACAGGTTTTATATAAAAATACTGACCCGTCAACAAAATGAAATCAATTAATAAAATTGCAGCGGTAAATGTTTTTTTCTGGATTATAAAAATATGCGCGACCACGCTGGGTGAAACAGCCGGCGATCTTTTATCGATGACGATGAACGTCGGTTATGCAGTTAGTTCTGTCATTTTAATCACCCTTTTTTTGTTTACACTCATTATACAGCTTCGAAGTTTGAGATTTTATCCTTCGATCTATTGGATCGTTATACTTTTGACCAGTACGGTTGGCACAACGATGTCGGATTTTATGGATCGTACCCTGGGGCTTGGCTATGCAAAGGGTTCCATGATTTTATTTTCAGCGCTGCTGGTTTCTTTGATTGTATGGCGTATCAGCGAAAAAACTCTTTCTGTCAGCAACATTTCAACAACACGGGCAGAGCTTTTTTATTGGAGCGCCATTTTAATTTCAAATACTCTGGGTACGGCATTGGGCGATTATATCGCAGACGATTCCGGTCTCGGTTTTCTGGGTTCAGCTTTATTGATTGGCGGTATTCTGGGTCTTCTTGTCTTTGGCTATTGGCTTACTCGCATCAATCGCGTTATCCTTTTCTGGATCGCCTTTGTGTTAACCCGCCCTTTTGGTGCGACCTTTGGCGATTTTCTTACAAAACCTGTTGATAAGGGTGGTTTAAATTTGGGAACCATCGGCTCGTCGGCAATTCTTTTTGTTTTACTTGTTGTATTTGTGATGTATTCAAACGTCATAGATGTTCATAGAAAAAATACTATTTAATTATTAATTGTGTAGATTTAGCAGAATATAATTTTTAGTTTGCGCATGTTTGTCATGGTTTTACGTTTGCCATAAATTGACCCGCGCAGCATAATCGTATTTTTATCGCATCAGGAGATGAAAAATGTAAGTATATTTTAACTGTTTTTTAGCGATAAAGGGTAGCGGTTACTTTTTGCTAAAGTGCAATTATAAAAAATAGTGACAGAAAATCTTTACAGTTTAAGAAGGTAAAAACAAATGTCGTTATAAATAGTCTAAAGGTATATATTTTTTACTTTTACGTTTAAAATTGACTGCTTTATGGTTAACATCAATGAAAAATGAAGAATCTGTGAAAAGTAAGACTAAAATCAAAGCGGAAGCGATAAAATCGCCCGTTGAAGAAACCATTATACCCGGTGAGGAAATTTCTGACGACGTTCCTCCCGAATTGGTTGATAATCTAGCTGAAGTTTTGGCAGAAGATGCATCTTCTGCTTCTGGAGAAGAAAAACTGGATGAATTTTTTGAGGTGGATGTCAAGAAACATACACACATGGAATCCAGTATCCAGTGGTATCTTGAAGAAATCAACAAAATTCCTTTATTAACCAGAGCTGAAGAAGATTTGTACGCTCGTCAAACCATTGCAGGCGACGAAAAGGCAAAAGATAAACTCATTACGGCAAATTTGCGTTTTGTCGTTCAAGTCGCTAAAAAATATCAAAAATATGGCATCAGCCTTCTTGATTTAATCAATGAAGGCAACATGGGGCTTATAAAAGCCGCAGAACGCTTTGATCCCGATATGGGTTTTCATTTTATTTCTTATGCGGTTTGGTGGATTCGACAGGCCATCATCCTTGCTATAAACCAGAAGGTTTCTATCATCAGACTTCCCATGAATCGAACGATTGATCTTCATCGAATTGAAAAAGTTCAGAAAGAACTTGAAAACAATATGGGGGTAGAGCCTACCCTCGATCAAATTGCAGAACGGCTTGATTTGCCGGTTGAAGAAGTAAAGTGGTTAAAGCAAATTTCAGCTGATTACGTATCTCTTGACGCACCGCTTGGAAATGACTCTGACAATACTCAGATTTCAACGATTGAAGACGATAAATATGAGTCGCCAGAAACAGAGGCAATGAACAAGGCCTTGCATGATGCAATTAACCTGATACTTGTTGAACTTACCGTTTCAGAAAGAGCAATCATTGAATATAGATTTGGATTAAATGGCAAACAGCGAATATCGCTCACTCAGGCTGGCAAAAAATTTAATTTATCAAAAGAAAGAGTCAGACAAATTGAAAAAAAGACACTTTTAAAACTTCAAAAATACGGGCATAAAAAAGAGCTGGAAGCCTTTCTTCCTGGCCGATAATAAATATCATGTGGGGAAATTCCCGTATCATTCACAATAAATTCTACCATCCATTTTTATGGCCGTCGTATATAGTTGGCGGAATTATTTTTTTATACTTTGTTGTTATTCTAACTTTATATTACATGTATCAAAAAGAAAAAAAAGATCCCAGCAAAGATCTTTACGAGAAGGCTATGGAAGTTCGCAGGCAGGAATTGATCAATATAAAACTCGCCGGTACAGAATCCTATGTCTGGAAACCCTTGTTTAAATGTGAATCTCTTCATCAAAAAACTGTAAAAAAAAAATTTAACGAGAACTGCATTGTAACTTCATTTTCTTTTGTAGACGATATTTCAAAGGTAAAAACAGAAAACAATATAGATGTTAATAAAAATATGCGTAAATACATCTATGGTAAAAACAATGAAGTTAAGTATTTTGAAGAAAGCCCGCCGCCATGTTTGATCTGTCATCAAAATGAGACTAATCGCATAGTATTGTGGACTTACAACTATAAAGTACAAAAACCTTCTACCGCGATTACACAAATCTGGGAAAATGCAGACTTTAAATATTTAAATGCCTTTTTTTGGGCTCTTATACTATTATACATTACGATAAAATTTATTTTTATTTTAACTCGCAGTAACGATTTAATTGCCGTAGCTATTAAATCAAACAATCATGAAGTTTTTGAACAAATATTATCAAGTCGCTGGAAGGCACAACGAAGAATGTTTTTTTATATTGAAATTACTGAAAAAAGCATAAGCGGATATATTCCCAGACGATATTTAATCAGGCTTTATAAAAAATACTTTACCGGAGAGTTTAATTTTTCCGAGCTAGATCTGCGTATTGGAGTCGTGGAGTATAGCACTGTTTCATTCGAAGGTTTGCGAATTGCACAGGCTGTGGCGTCAAAAGCCGTAAGCAGCAGCGTAATTTTTCAGGATAAAATTATTTCCATCGCAGCTTCACCTGAAATGAAAAGAGCAGTTTTAAAGCGTAAAAACTCTGAACTTTATTTTAATGTTATGGATTTATAGCGATCAGTTAAAATTTTCACGGACTTCATCGTCTGAAAATTTGTGCGTAACCCCGGCTTATTTTGAAAACTGGTAGTTTCGAAAAATGGAATTATAAATGATTGAAGAAAAAAAAAATAAAAAGCCTGTTAAAAAAAGAAATAAAAATGCGACCTTGATCATTGTCGAGTCGCCTACAAAAATAAAGTCACTGTCAAAGTTTCTTGGTTCTGATTATAGAATAGAATCTTCAAAAGGGCATTTAATTGATTTACCAAAAAGCAGTATGGGAATTGACATTGCCCATGATTTTTCGCCACAATACATAACCATACGCGGCAAGGGCAAAACCCTGGCTGAGCTAAAAAGAGCTGCAAAATCATGCACTAAAATTTTACTTGCAACCGACCCTGATCGCGAAGGCGAGGCTATCAGCTGGCACTTGCAAAATGCACTTTCACCGATGAATGATGACATTCAAAGAATCGAGTTTAATGAAATTACACAACAGGCTGTTTTAGATGCAATTGCACATCCTAGAGCCATTGATTTGTTGAAAGTTAATTCTCAGCAAGCGCGCAGACTTCTCGATCGTCTTGTCGGCTACAGTATTTCTCCTATTTTACAGGAAAAATTCAGTTCCAGAAGATTTTCCGCAGGTAGAGTTCAGTCAGCTGCTTTAAAAATTATTGTAGATCGTGAAAGAGAAATAGAGGCCTTTGTTCCAGTTGAATACTGGGAAGTAGATGCTTCATGGACTTCTTCAAGCGGCGAAAAATCCAGTGATAAAATCAAAGAAAAAGATTTAGACGTAAAATTTAAATTGGCGCAGATAAACGGTAAAAAGACAGAAATCGGCAGCTCTGCTGTTGTCGAAAAAATTAAAACAGATTGCCAAACGTTAAAGTTTCTCGTAACGACCCGTAAAAGCAGCGAGAGAAAAACCAAACCTTCGGCTCCCTATGTTACAAGCCGGCTTCAGCAGGATGCATCAAATCGCCTTGGTTTTCGAGCGCAAAAAACAATGTCTGTGGCTCAATCCTTGTACGAAGGCGTTGAAATCCCTGAAACTGGGGCAACAGGTTTAATTACATATATGCGTACTGACTCAACTCGTATTTCACAGACGGGTCTTGAAATGGCGCGCAATTATATTAAAGAAAATTTTGAAGAGAGTTATCTCCCTGAAAAAGCAATTGAGTATGGAATGAGTAAGACTGCTCAGGATGCTCATGAAGCGATACGTCCGACAGATGTAAACAATACTCCTAAAAAGCTGGCGCCTTTTTTAACAAAGGATCAATTTAAATTGTATGAATTGATCTGGAGCAGGTTTATTGCCTCACAAATGACAAATGGTATTGATGAATTAACAACACTTGAGATTTCATCTGAGCAAAATGAATATTTATTCCGATTTTCAGAAAGTCGTCAGGTTTTTCCCGGGTTCAGGGCCGTTTTTTCAACGGGAGATACCAAAAAAGGTTATATACCGTCTTTTAAAGAAAATGATCCTGTTTCGCTTGCCGAACTTTTTACGGAACAAAAATTTACATCGCCGCCGCCTCGTTTTAACGAAGCTTCATTGATTCGTATTATGGAAGAATCTGGTATCGGCAGACCGGCTACCTATGTTCCGACGATTGGTACGCTTGATAAAAGAAATTATATTGAACGAAAAGGAAAACAGTTAAAACCAACCCAGATCGGTAAATGTGTCAATGACATCATGCAAAAACATTTTCCGGATATTGTAGATATTGAATTTACTGCCGGAATTGAGGAAACTCTCGATGAGGTCGCTAACGGACATACCGAATGGAAACATATGCTTCGCGATTTTTTTACGCCGTTTGAACTTGTGTTAAACAAGGCCGCTGAAAATATCGAAGACATGAGTTATATAACGCGTATTCCAATTGGCAGAGATTGCCCAAAATGCGGAAATCCTTTGCAGAAAAAACTTGGTAAAAACGGTTATTTTATCGGATGCAGTCATTTTGCCGGAGGCTGCAGGTATAGTGAAAGTATTCCCGTTGGAATTTGTCCTCTTTGTAAAGGTAATGTGGTATCGAAGGCATCTAAAAAAGGCCGAAAGTTTTATGGCTGTGAAAACTATGCTTCATCAGGATGTGAATTTATCATGATGGATCCTCCTTCTGAAACCCCATGTCCGATGTGTTCTTCTTTAATGTCTCAAAAAGTACGAAAAACCGGAATTATAATGACATGTCAAAATCCTGAATGTAAATTTGTATTGGAACAAAAAAATGAGTAATGTTACATCATACTCCAACGAACAAATCAGGGAAGCTTTTTTTAATTATCTGAAATACGAAAAAAGTGTTTCATTAAATACTCAACTGGCATATGAAAGCGATCTAAATCAGTTTATTGATTTTTTAAACATAGAAAGTATGCAATGGTTTGAAGTTGATTTAAAAATGGTGTATGGTTTTTTAAGTAAAATTCAAGAAGAAAAAAGTGTTGAACGCTCTACTCAGGCAAGAAAGGCCGCATGTATCAAAGCATTTTATCTTTTCGTCGAAAAAAAAGAATTAATCGAAAAAAATCCCTTAAAAAAAATGAGCGCCCCAAAATACAGAAGAGGATTGCCAAAACCTTTAAAACCGATTGAGCTTGAAGACATGCTTGAGGTAGACAGCGGTCAATCTGCGTTTATTCAAATTCGAGACAGGGCCTTACTGGAATTGTTGTATTCCAGCGGAATGCGTGTTTCTGAAATCCTTAGTTTAAATGTACAGGATATTCTTGATGTATCAGGGAAAATACGAGATTCTATATTTATAAGAGGCAAGGGCGGTAAGGAGAGGATTGTTTTTATTGGAAGTTTTGCGAAAGATGCTCTAAATCAATATTTAATATTTTCCTCTCATGAACAATCGCAAACCAATCAACCATTATTTATAAATCATCATAGACGACGTCTTACCAGGCACGGTGCCGTTTACATAATTAAAAGAAGAAAACTTATTTTAAAAGGAGACGATAAAATCTCTCCGCATACCATGAGGCATTCATTTGCTACGGATATGTTAAATTCAGGCGCAGATATCAGAGTTATTCAGGAGATGCTGGGGCATTCAAGCATTTCAACAACGCAAAACTATACAAAAGTGGCGCGTGAGAAATTGCAAAATACATTTAGAAATTGTCATCCACATGCGAAAAAAACGATAGATTTAAGTAAGGATAATAAATGAACCATTCAGATGAAAGCAAGATTTATGGAACCACCATTTGTTGTGTCCAAAAAGATGGCGTGGTCGCCATGGGCGGAGACGGTCAGGTTTCGCTTGGTCAGACTATACTAAAAGGTAACGCCACCAAGGTTAGAAAGATATATTCAGATAAAGTGATCGCGGGGTTTGCCGGATCAACTGCGGATGCATTTACTTTGCTTGAATTGTTTGAGGAGAAATTGCAAAAATACGGCGGTAACCTTTTGCGTGCAGCCGTAGAACTTGCTAAAGACTGGCGAATGGATAAAATGCTGAGAAGGCTTGAAGCGATGATGATTGTCAGTGATGGCAAAAAAATATTTTTACTTTCCGGAAACGGCGATGTTATCGAACCTGAAGATAACATCATTGCCATAGGATCCGGCGGAAATTTTGCCCTTGCAGCAGGAAGAGCTTATCTTGAAAACAGTAAATACACCGCCGCAGAAATCGCTAAAAAATCACTCGAAATTGCCGCAGATATTTGCGTTTATACAAATCACAACATAACCATTTTGGAGTTAAAAGAATAATATGTTAACTGGACTTACGCCTAAGGAAACTGTAGAAAAATTAGATGAATTTATCATTGGCCAGAGCGAGGCTAAAAAATCGGTAGCCATTGCTTTAAGAAACCGTTTGCGCAGAAAATCTCTTTTAAATGATCCGATTCAAGAAGAAATTCATCCTAAAAATATCATTATGATGGGTCCTACGGGAGTTGGTAAAACAGAAATTGCAAGAAGACTTGCGCGTCTTGTAGATGCGCCTTTTATTAAAGTCGAAGCTACAAAATATACCGAGGTAGGTTACGTTGGGCGCGATGTCGAAAGCATGATCCGCGATCTTTTAAATGTTGCCATAAAAATGGTAAAACATAATCACGAAGAAAAAGTTAAAGAAAAAGCCGCTGCTCGCGCAGAAGAAAGAATTCTTGAAATATTATTAAACGGCGCTGATAAACCTTCCGAAACTTCTCATGTTGCCCATACTAAAGAAGACGAAGATATTCTGGAAATGTTTCGTCGAAAACTCCATATGGGCAGCCTCGAAGAAAAAGAAATTGAAATAAAATCAACGGCTTCTTCTCAACCAATGATGCAAATCATGGCTATTCCCGGTATGGAAGATATGGAAAACCAGATGCAGTCGGTTCTAGGCGATTTAATGCCCAAGAAAAAATCAAGTAAAAAAATGACAGTTAAGGATGCTCGAAAAATTCTTGTAGAAGAGGAGATGGAGCATCTTATTGATATGGAAAAAATTAAGTCAGAGGCCATCGAAAGTGTTGAACAAAATGGAATCGTATTTATTGACGAAATCGATAAAATCAGTTCAAGGGGCAGTAAAGGTTCTCCAGATGTGTCTCGCGAGGGTGTTCAAAGAGATATCTTACCCATTATAGAAGGTTCAACGGTAAATACCAGATATGGAAGCATAAGAACTGATCATATCTTGTTTATAGCTGCCGGAGCGTTTCATATGACTTCCGTGTCTGACTTAATTCCGGAGCTTCAGGGAAGATTTCCAATTCGCGTAGAACTTAATTCTCTGACGGAAGATGATTATTTTTCCATCCTGCATAATCCGAAAAATGCCTTAACCAAGCAATATCAGGCGCTTCTTTCAACGGAAGACATTGCCCTGAAATTTGAAAAATCCGGATTGCACGAAATTGCGAAAATAGCCTCTATAATGAATTCACGATCTGAAAATATAGGCGCTCGTCGTTTACATACAGTTATGGAAAAACTGTTGGAAGATGTATCATTTAACGCAGATAAGTATGTTTCCATGGAAGTTGTGATTGATGATGAATATGTTAAAAAACAATTAGACGGCGTAATGAAAAACGAAGATCTTTCCAGGCATATATTATAATTTATTGTAAACATGGAATTTTCTATTTGTGTAAGGAGAACTCTAATAGAAAATTCTATTCTTGAATTGTAATCAGTAATTATGAAAAAAAAAATTTCAAAAAAAGTATTTATTCTATTTTTATGTACACTGTTTATCGGCGTTGAGAATTTATTTTCACAGGACTTTTTAAGCCGTAAGGCATTTCAGGCCGCGATGACGGCATTTAAAGAAAAAAATTATTATACTTCTCGACTTTTACTCCAGGAAATCATTCATAAAGATCATACCGGTGAATATGCCGACGATGCCCAGTATTACCTTGCGCTTACATATTACTATGAAGAAGATTATAACTCGGCTCTTTTTGAAATTAAAATTTTTCTTCGAGATTATTCCATGTCAGAGTTTGCTCCCAATGTCGAATATTGGATGGGGGAATGTTATTATTATTTAAAAGATTATCGAAATGCTTTACAGAGCCATTATGATTTTGTAAAAAAATATCCTGAAGATAAACATGCCGCCTATGCCTATTATACAATTGGTTATATTTATAATGTACTAAAGCGATATGATGATGCCGTTGCTGAATTTGAAAAGGCATTATCACTTTATCCTGCCAGCAAAATGGCTCCGAGTATTGCATTGCAACTTGGAATTGCTCATTTCAATAACGCTGAATACGCGCTGGCTAGAAAACAATTTCAAAATATGTTAATTACACTTGAGGATTCTGATGAGTTAAACAGCGCCCAGTTGTGGATCGGTAAAACATATTATGCTGAAAAAAAATATATAGATGCAGAAAAACAATTTCATTATATACTGGATAATTTTAAAAATTCAGATCTTCTTGCTGATGCCAATTATCAACTGGCGTTGACAAGGTATAAATTAAATGATTTTGAAACTTCATTAACTTACTTAAATAGCATAATTCAGAACTACTCTAAATGGAGTGAAATAGGTTCTGCTTATTTTCGAAAAGGGCAGATTTTGCAAATGCAAAAAGACTATTCACATGCCGCAGAAAATTATAAGGTAGTTGTCGAGAAATATTCACAATCAGAGTTTAATTCGCAGGCGCTTGAACTACTTGCTGACTGTTATCAGCAAGCTGGAGAAAATCAGAAGGCTCTCGATATTTACGATCGCATTCTCGGCGGATTTGAGCTTGCAAGCGATGCTGAAATTGTAATACTTCAAAAAAAGGGAAATTTATTGTTTCAAAATGGAGATTTTCGAAATTCAGCAGTTGCCTTTGAAAGATTATATGAAAAATATCCAACTTCAAATTTAGCGCCAGAAGCCATGTACATGAGGGCACAGAGTCATTATAAAGGTCAGATGTATAATGTAGCTCTTGATATACTTAATAAATTGGAAGAGAAATATCCCAAATCAAATTGGAAGACTGATGCATATTTTTTGCAGGGCGAGGTATACTATGCTCTGACAGAATACACAAAGGCATTGCAAAGTTATAATAAAATTATAAGGTTTTTTCCAAAACACTCGAGATACTTTGATTCTTTAATGGGTGTAGGCTGGAGTTATTTTGAGTTAAAGCAGTATGCCCGCGCTTCGGACTGGTTTAGAAAAGCTGAAGCTGCGGCAAAAAATAATTTACAAAAATCAAATGTGCTTCTTGCTACCGCGTCTTGTATGTATAATCTTCGCGGATTTGAGGATGCTATAAAATATTATAATAAAATTATTGATAATTATCCTAAAGAAGAAGCGGCTGAAGAAGCGACATTTCAAATTGCATGGGTATATTACAGAGAGTCAACTTTTGAAAAATCCATTTCAGCATTTGATAATTATTTAACTCATTACCCTGAGGGCAAAAGAACAATTGAAGCCGTTTATTTTAAAGGATGGTCGTACTTTAATTTGAAAAAATTTGATGAAGCCATGACGGAATTTATTCAATCATATGAAAAAGCCCCTTCCGATAATATTTTTAAAGAAAAAGCTCTGCTTGATTATTCAAAAACATTGACCATTGTAAAGAAAAATCAAGAAGCAATATTATCTTATAAAAAGTTTTTAAAAGAGTTTCCTGTCTCTAATTTTACAGAAGAAGCAAATTATGCGTTGTTAAATTCTCTTCTTGAGATAAAAGAACCAGCCGCAGCCGAAAAGGTATACGAGAATTTAAAAAAAGAAAAATCAACATCTTTGTATTTGCCAGAAATGCTTCGTAATATTGGCAATTACTACCGACGTATTGGAAACACACAAAAGGCGGATAAAATATATAGAACAATCATCGAAAGCTCGCAAAACCCGGAACAAAAAATTGAAATGGAATTTCAACGTATAAAAATGTATTCTGAGCAAAATAATGTCGATGAGTCGTTAAAAATTGCAAATGATCTTTTAAACAGCAACGCCGAAGAGTATGCGCCATTTCGCTTGAAAATCATTACAGAGATAGTTCAATTGAACATTCAAATGAATAGAACGGATGTCGCTCAGGAAATTCTTCAAGTTCAGAAGCAAAAAGCGTTAAACGATAAAATCATGCTTGCCCAGTTAGATTTACTCGATGCCCGAATTTATTTAAATCAAAAAGAATATGCAAAATCGGAAGAGGTTTTAAAAAAACTTCTTGTAATACCGGAGCTTTCCATTGCTGCAAGGTATTATTTGGCAATGGGGTATTACGAAAGTGAAAAGTTTAATGAAGCCTCAGAGTTTTTTAGACAGGTTGTTCAAAAAACAGAGGAAGAATATTTTGCCGCATGGTCATATTATTATCTTGGCGAAATTCAGTTGATGAAACAGGAATACCTTACCGGCGCGCGCGAATATACAAAAATTATTTATTTATACTCCGGTAATCACGACTTGTTTGAAAAGGCATTGTATAAAGCCGCCCTTTGTTTTAAAAAAGCCGGTAAAACAAGCGAGTACACGACTTATAAAGACAAGTTAAAAGAAAGCTTTCCCGAAAGTAAGTTTTTAAATGAACTTTAATATTAAAAGGGGAAAAGTTTTTCCCCTGCCTTCATCTGCAACGGCAGATTCCGTCACCCCATACGTAAGTTTTAGTCGTCTTTAAAATAAATGCTTTCGATAATAATATGTGGTTAAATATTGGATTTAGTATAGTAAAAACAAGGAAATAAACCATGGGAACGAAAGGACGCGAAATTGTAGGGGAAAATCTTGAACGGGTTATCGAGTTGCTCACGAAGGCTTTGCCGACGAATGGCTCGCATATTATCAGTATTGGCTTGGCTCCAAGGTTGTCTCTGGCCCCATGAAAGATGCCGTTATTGCAGAGTTGGTGCAACACGCCGCCGATGAACTGCGACATGCAGAAATGATAACCTCCAGAATCGTTCAGTTGGGCGGAGTTCTCTTGCAGGATCCCAGGGAATGGTTTAAATGGAGCTCATGCGGATATGAAGCGCCTTCGGATTCCTATGTACGCAGTATACTTGAGCAAAATATTCGAGGCGAACAATGTGCCATTACGGTCTATAATCAACTGATTCAAGAGGTCGGGTTTAAAGATCCGGTAACCTACAACCTGGTTGTGCAAATATTGCAGGATGAAGTTATGCATGAAGAAGACCTTCAGGCCTTACTGGAAGATTTATCAGCATTAACCAGAAAGTAAGCGACTTTTAAAATAAATAACATCGAGATAAGGGGAAATTTTTTTCGACCTGTTCAATCTCACACTTTCTTTGTAAACGCTCTACTTGCTTGATCAACAGGATATATTTGATCAAGTGACAGGATCGTTCAATCATTCTACAGGATTCATCGGCACGATGTGTAGGATTCTTTTGAAAAGCTTTAGTACATCTTGTCCAAATAATCCTGTATATGAAGTAATGTACATGATTCTCCGACGGTTTTTTCGATTACTTTGTTATCGGACTTGTCAAAATATTCTCAAATGGTATTTCATTTTTTTAATAATTAAAAATTTTATAAACAAAGGTGTAAAAAAATAACAACTTTATCAATAATCTTATTAAGACAGCTTGATGTAATGATAAACCATTACTGATTCCTGTTAAGAATAAATGAAGTGGTGTCTTTTAAAAAAAAAGTGAAGTGCGCCTTTGGCATTGTAAGGCTTTTGCTGTTCGTACGGTTTAAAGATAACCTTGTTGTGTTTGCTACGGTCATTAGTAGCTACCTTTTCCCGAGTATCCGGAAATATTTGGGGCTGTCTAAAAAGTAAAATCCGAAAAAAATGGCCACCCGCTTCGCTGGATAAACACGGATAAATACAGATAGATGCCTTTATGAATCTTTAATCCGTGTTTATCCGTGTCCATCCGTGGCAAATTTCTTGTTTATAGACATCACCCTACAAATCAGATCAATCCCTTTCAAACGCGCCCATCGACCAACCCTGACCAAGGGTACTCGACGGCGCAGTCATGGTACAGGGTAGACCGGTGATATTCGCCGTCCTGGTAATGCCGTCAAAGTCAGTGATTCCAGCGCCCAGGTTCAATCCGCCAAAAAGCGCATTGCAGGTATTGGCCGTCGCCGCGTTTAACCTGTAATTTTCGATCATGTTCGCGCCATTGGCGCCCCAGAGCGTGATTTGCACGCCCGCAGTGCTGGCTGCTGCCAGCGCCGGACTAAAGCTAATGATCGATGTCGTTGCCGTACAATTTACGCCCGTGATTTGCCGCGCAATAGTATCGTCATTGTACTCGATAAACTCGTTTAGAACATACCGAGCGTTGAGCAAATCGCAAGCGCCCACTTCGATGCTTGTGGTGGCGCCATCGTAGATGGCGTTGGGGTCAACACCGTCCTTCGTAGTATCTTGCATCAGAGGTGCGTTGACAAAAAGCTGGCCTGCGGTGTTGTCGATATTCACATTCCCTTGTGCGGTGGTTGCCGCCCCCCCGGTAGTTACTGCTGCATTGTTGACATCGCTAATGAGGCTGTAACAATTTCGTGAAGTATCAAGACCCCCCGCCGCATTGATGCAGGTTGTTCCGGTGCTGATAGCCCCAGGTTTATCCGCGTAAAAATAAAATTTACCTACGCTGCCGCTGTCAAAAATATTATTGTTCAGAATGTTCGCCGGGCTGGTTACGTTATTACCCTCATAAAACGCAAAGCGTGTGTTGTTTTTACCGGATACAAAAATTACATTGTTCTTTGGCGATGGAACTCCCAAAATATAGATTCCATAGGCTATTGCCCCGCTACCGCCGTTAATGGTGTTGTTCGAGAACATGGTGATCGTGTTGTTGTTCCAAACTCCATAAGAGTTTGTGCCGCTGCCGCCGTTAATGGAGTTGTTCGAGAACGTGGCGATCGAGCCGGCACTGTTGAAAACTCCATAAGAGTTTGTGCCGCTGCCGGCATGGATGGTGTTGTTCGACATGGTGTTGATTGCACCAGTATTCGATATTCCATAGGCCGTTGCCCCGCTGCCGCCGTTGATCGTATTGTTCGACAAGGTGGCGATTGTACCACCAGTATTCGATAAACCATAAGAGGTTCCTGTTCCGCTGCCACCGGTAATGGTGTTGTTCGACAATGTACCAATTCCGCCAGCAGAATTTAATATTCCATAAATAGTTGCCCCACTGCCGACATGGATGATGTTGTTAGACAGGGTGGTGATTGTACTACCACCATTAAAATTAGAAATTCCATAAGAGTTTACTGTTTGGCTGCCGCCGTTAAACGTGTTGAACGTCAATGTGCCGATAACGGCCGTAACTCCCGCCAAGGAAAAATTATAAACTCCATAGAAATTTGTTCCGGTGCCGCCGTTAAACGTGTTATTAGAAACTGTGGTGATAGAATTCGTTGCGCCTGATAATGGTTTATTATAAATTCCATAGAAATCACCACTGCCGCCGTTAAAGACGTTGTTCGACAATGTGGGAATGGTGTTGTTGGCTAAATTGTAAATACCATAAAAGGTGGTAGCGCTGTCTCCGTTAAAGATGTTATTTGTAAGACCTGAGAGAATCGCTGTCGCAGGATTATTTACTCCATACGAGGTCGTAGCGCCGCCGCCGTTAAAAGTGTTTCCAGATGAAAGACTCAGCGTAGCGGTTGCGGCATTGTCGACTCCAAAAGAGATGCCAGCGCCGCTGCCAGCGGTTATGATGTTGCCGGTCAATGCAATGGAACTTCCCGCAGCATTATAAATTCCGCGGGAACTTGCAGAGCCGCTACCGCCATGAATGGTATTATTGGAAAATACAAGGGCCGTCGTACTGGCGGTATAAACCCCATAGGAATTTGCCCCGCTGCCACCATTCAACGTGTTGTTCGTCAATGTGGCGATGGAACTTGCGGCGGGAAGATATGCGCCATAAGATGCCGTAGAACCGCTGCCGCCGGTTATGGAGTTGTTCGAGAACGTGGTGATAGAGCCGCCGTTGAAAACTCCATAAGTGTTGCCTGTTCCGCTACCACCGTTGACAGCATTGCCCGACATCGTGGTTATAGTATCATTATTAAAAATTCCATACGAGGTTGTACCGCTGCCGCCATTGATGGTGTTGTTCGACAGTGTGGTGATGGAGCCTATGTTGTTATAAACTCCATACGAGGTACCTCCGCCGCCCGCATTCATAGTGTTACCGAGAATATTCGGAAACGAGCCGTTGTTATAAATGGCGGCTGAAGTCGTTGTGCCTGTTCCGCTGTTGATGGTATTGTCTTGTATCGTCAGCTGGTTTAAACAGTTGTCGAGTTTCATGCCATAACTGTTGATCTGGCCGGTCGAAATATTTTGAAAATTAAAACCCTCCACGACCGTATTCATGGCAATGTTTTGGCCATAGACCACATAGGTAATCGCCGAAGAAACGGCAGTCCGGTTATTCACCTTATCTTGTATCCATGTGGCGGCATTGTAACCGCCGCTTAAGCTTACCCCGTCGCGCAAAATCAAAGTTTCGGCATAAGCGCTTAAGCCACCGCGCGAGGCGACCTTGACGGTTTTTTTACCCAGACGTGCGGCTTCGGCAGCGCCGCCCATAATCGTTTGAAAAGGAGCGGACTGATGACCGATGGCTCCAGTATCGCTACAGGTGGTTCCGCTGGCGCAGTAGACATAAATAGCGGCATCGAGCGCGTCGAAAGAGCCTGAACCGTATTGTCCTAAAGCCGTAGTATTGGCGCGAACGCGCCAGTAATAACGATTTCCTGTGGCAAGTGTAAGGCTGTATGTGGTTGATGGCGCTGTTACGGTAAACGGGCTTCCGGTAATGGGCAAAGTAAACCCAGCATCGGTGGCTACATCTACCGTGTACGATGTCGCGCCTGATTTAGATGTCCATACCAAAGCAACCGAAAGACCTGTCACGCTACCGTTGGCCGGCGACAAAATATTAGGCGGGGTTGAATCGGCCAATGAACCTGCAACGCCCGAAAAAACAAGACTGATGCCGGTCGAGCTGATGGGTAGAGCCGTTGCCGTGGTCGATACGTTGGTTACTTTCAGCGTGTACTGGGTAAACACGGTTAAGTCGCCGGTAGTTAAATCTACTGTGGCTGCGTTCAAAGCGTTGATGACTGCCGCTGTCACGTTTACCGGCGTGCCGTTGGATACCGATGTAATACCGTAATTGGACAAGGTGGTACCAGAAACCGGGTCTACGTTGTAATTAAATTGAACCCTGACATGAAAAGCGTCCAATGTGGCCACTGACTGAATTCCAAACTGGGGAGAGTTGCTGCCCAAGCCGGTAAATGAAGTAGAAACGCCTGCGACGGGTATCGGTCTTGTGGCGCCGGTTCCCGAAACATTGTAAACGGTGAGGCTATAGGCGACGGTCTCATTAAGGTAAGCCGTTGTGAGATTTACTTTTTTATTATTCGCAGCGTCGACATGTACCGCCGAAATATTGACAGCAACGCCAGCGTTGTTTTTTATAGCATAGTTCGAAAGAGTCGCGGCAGAAACTGGTTCGAGCGCATCGTTAAACTCAATATCCAGCGTAGTTAAATTGCGGGCGCTGACAGATGAGACGCTCAGAGCAGGCAGGGTACTGCCGCTGAGTAAATCTCCCGTGGACGTATTTTTTCCGCCGCAACCGGCCAATATCACACCCAGCATTGACAACCCTGCATAAAATATTTTTGTTCTTGCATTCATTTTATTCTCCTTTTTTCATAGCCACGGGTTATTCTCCCTTTTTCATAGCCACGGGTTTAAACCCGTGGCTATGAAAATTAAAAATTTATATTCATCCCCAGCATAGCCATGGGAAAAAATGTCGTCGTGATTGTTCCCGTGTTCGTTGATTTTTCAAATTCTGCGTTAAAAGTTACATCGAGAACCAGGCGCAGCGAATCGGTGGCAAGCCAGGTAAAATCAAGGCCTATCCCGACCCAGGGAATATTGTTGTTCACGGTTTGGGATACCACTCCGCTGATCTGGCTTGTTTGAAAAATAGCTCCGCCGCCCAGTTTAGGCGATAGCAAGAAAATATCTTTAATGAAAAAATCATACCCGACATTGCCGCCGACAAGATGATTGGCGGTGAGCAGGGCCAATCCCACGTTTGCGAGGTAATTTTTCGCGCTTTTAGAAAATTCGTGCTGGAAATTATTATACAAGGCAGAAACAAATAGTCGGTCGGCAATCATCGGCATGTTGGCTCTAAGTGAAAAACCAAAAGCCGGTAATTTCGTGCTGAACTGATCTGCCCAGCCGCCGAGATAAAACGCGCCGCCGCCCCGAATGCCCAGAGCAACATTGGAGAAAATTTTTTTTTCTACCTTTTTTTTACCGCGGGTTTTCTCCCAATCGTCCTTGTTGGGCAGGGCTTTGGAAGCTTCTTTGGCGGCCTTGTCGGCTACTTCTCCAATGGCCTTAAACAATTCGCTGTTGGCCGGTATGTCGATGACAAACTCGGAAATAATTTTTTTTTCGGTAATGCTGATGATGCGAACGGTCGTACTAACGGCGTCCTGATCTTTGCCGCCTTGTTTGATCGTAAATCCGCCATTGATGATTACGTCCTGGTTGGCAAAAAGACCCAGAGTCATGCCGTAGGTCGCCGTGTAGCATTCATTGTCATAGAGAAAATTCTTTTTGGAAATCAATTTCCAGTCTCGTTCGGCGGTTTCGGCAAAAACAAATTTTGTTTTTAAATTTTCTCGAATCGAGTCGGTAATACTGGCTTCGAGATATTCGTAGTTTGGATTTTTATCGATATTTTTAAACGGTAAAATAATTACCTTTTGCATATCATCGGCGTACAACGCCGAATATATCGACAGGCACAAGACTGTTATCAGATAAAGCAGTATTTTGTTACGTTTCATTTTCTCCTGTTTAAAAGGGGGCAAGTTTGCCCCCTCGCTTCAACCGGCGGGTTATGTCGTAAGGAACGATCGCGACCGTTCCCTGCGGAAATGAACCGCCGTTTTGCGCTACCCCCGAACATATCGCGTCTTCATGAATTTTTATAGCATAGAAATTGGCGTTTGTCGTCCAGAATGATCATTCTGGACTTCTTTTTTTACAAAAAATGGCGATTTTTACGGAAAATTTCGTTTGAATCATGCACAATGGGGTTCAGAAGGCTTCGCCTATACCAGGTGCATTGGCGTTTTACACCTTCGTTCGATGAAGACAACCGCCCCTTTAAAAAAGTTTCATTCATTCATGGAGTTTTCTTGTTGCGGTAATCGCTGGCGCTGACGCCGGTGAGGTTTTGAAATACCGAGCAAAAAGAGGCCTTCGAGCCAAAACCCGTGTCAAAGGCTATGTCGATGATTCTTTTATCTGGCTGGGAAAGCAGTTGCCTTTTCGCCTCTTCAATTCGAAGTTGGTTGATGTAGACCGAGAATGTCATTCCAAAGCGCGTGTTCAGCAGTTCCGATAACTGGGTACGGTTGAGCCGCAGCAGACGGCTCAGTTCTGGCAGCCGCAAACCTTCTACGAGATAAATTTTTTCCTGGCGCACAAGAATATCGAGCTCCCTTAGAACCAGCTCCACATCGACATCGACCAGGGAAGATTTTTGATAACGGGTAACCGGCGCGGAGTTTACGCTTTCCTGTTTTTCCTGCAACGGATGATGTGCCGGATGCAATGCCTGCATTTTTTTTTCGACCTGCAACATTCGCCTTACTTGAATTTCTTGCTGTTTTTCCCAGATACTCATGAACAGGAAAAGTATATCGACCGGAATGGCCAGAATGGGCGCATACACGTAAAACGGATGGTAGGGCAGAATGTAAGAAAAATATAAAACCTGAAAAATGGCAAAAAAGAAAAATATACCCCAGCCGATGACAAAAAAACGGACATAGCGAACGGTTCTCGAAAGAAGATAAATCCCGATGCCGAAAAATGACAAAATAACAATCCAGTATATAGAGGTGTATAAATGCGAAAATATCGAGATCGGAATATCTGTCAACGTAAGCGGAATGGAGATCGCGCACACAACGGCCAGACTCTTTGATAGATTATCGGCCAACGGTACAAAGCGTTGAAAATCAAGCAGGCGTCTGACAAACAAAAGGGAAAATAAAAGCTGGCCGCCAATAAAAGTCATTCCTGCGCGATTCTGCCACCAGGTTGAGTTCGGCCAAAATAAATCAAAGGCATTGCCAAAGGTAACGTCCTGGGCAAGACTGATAGAAAGCAAATAAGCAAGGTATAAAAGATAGTTTATATCGCGCGACATGATGAAGAGAAAACCGGCGAAAAAAAGAAGAACAAAAATAACGGACTTAAATACCATGATTACCATAATTTCGGCTTTTAGATCGTGCAGGTAGGCGATATCCGACTTGTAAAAAACCGGAAAATTTTTTATCGACAATGAATCAAGACGCACATAGTAAATATGCCGGGGATTGTCCCGTGGCAAAATAGAAAATGCGGGAAAGTGCGCCTCGGGCAATGACCACGTTGATTTTGGATGCATGTCGCCGGCTATTTGCGTTTCGATTTTGCCCTGCCTGTTCACATAGAAAAGTTCAACCGAATCCAGAGCCTTCCAGGCAAAAACGAGATATGACATTCGGTTTTGAGAAATGGAAAGATAATTGCCAAGGTCGATTTTCAGCCAAAAAACAGATTTGGAAAACTTGAAGTTAAATGAATCCTGGCCCACTTTTTGCCACTGCCTTACCTCTGTATTTTGAATATCCTGAAACGAAAAAGCTCCGTTTACATCTTCGATATATTCAATAGATGAAGTTACATTTTTATTTATAGAATCGGGTGATGAACACTGCAAACCCAGGCAGGTCAGCATAAAAAAAACCGGCAAAATGGATCGCATTTTGATCACCATGCAATGTGTGAATAACCCCCATCGCGGCAAGTTCTAATTCTGCTATTCCGACAATATAAAGGATCTGATCACGCTGTGTGAAGGGGCGATAACCGCTTTTAAATATCATGATTTAATCTATCCAGTCATTAAATTGTATAATGGCTTTTAAGGAGGATGTATCTTTTTCATAACCTGAAAATTGGTATTTATAATCTTCAAAAAATTTGCCTTTAAGTGTATAATACGAACACATGTAGTCATAGTTACATACATATAAATGCTGATCATCGAGATAATAAAAAATTCCGGCATAGGTATGTCCAAAAATTAAATGGCGATTTTCTCTATTGTATTTTCTAAACAAACTTCGGCCTTTTAAGTTTTTAACCGGCAAGCCAAGATAATCAGCAATTGAAATTTCAAGATCGTGGGCAGCAAAAAGGTCATTTAATATAAAAGCCGGTCTTCTTGTAGAATATTTTTTTTCTACAGGAAGGTGTATTGCCATAAAACCGTGGTTTCTGGAAATGAGCGCAATGGTACCTCCATTTAAAGGACCATGAGATTCGTCGGTTGTAAAGATCACTATGGTATTTTCCAGTAAATTCATTTTTTCCAGGTGCGCATAGAACTCGCCGAGAGCATCATCAGCATATTTTACAGAAGCAGCGTAATTTGATTTTGCTTTGTCTGTCGGTCGATACGGATGATGGGTGCTTACAGTTAACAATGTCATAAACCATGGTTTATGTTTAGAAGCCATTTCTTTTATTTTATCAAGAGCAGCAAAATACAGCGTTCGGTCATCGACACCCCATCCAGCTCTGCCGTATATATTCTTAAAATAATTTTCTCCATGAAATTCATCAAAACCCATCTGAGATATAAATCTTTCTTTGTGCATAAACTGCATAGGAGCGCTTTGCAAATAAACGGTTTGATAATCAGCGCTTTTAAGTACTTCAGGTAAACAACGCGGCATGCCTGAAGTGTTTTCTTTGTGTGCCGTCAGTTGGCTTGCCTTGGCCTTATATGAAACTAGATTTGGATAATCTCCACAAAGAACATTGTACATTCCTCTGTTGGTTTGTTTTTGAGAAATCAAATAACGGGGATAATATAAAGTATTTTTTGACAGTTGCGTTAAATTTGGCATCATACCCGATTTTACAGTTTCATAGCCAATGCTTTCAACAAGAACAAGTAATACGTTATATTTTTGCTGCGGACGATCTACAACAAGAGGCGCATTTAGATCCTGGCCAAAAATACTGTTTGTAATATTATCGTTTAACGGAATTTTTTCATATTGAATTGATGAATACAGGTTATAATAAGTTTTTAAAATATTTTCTTCAACCAGACCCATTTGGATACATGTAAAAATACTGTAGTTTGTCGGCAATACAAGTAAAGAACAGGTTAAAATTACAAAAAGCGGTATAGTTCGGGTAAACTGTCGAAAGGTAGAAACATATTGCATTGAATTTTGATATAATTTTTTTATTGAAATTTTTGCAAGCTTTATTATTAAAAAAGAAAGAACAAGTATAAATGACATCAGTAAAAGAACGCGGCTTGTCATAACCGAGCCTTTCAGCATCGTGTGACTTAAGCCAAGCTGGGTATATCTAAAATCAATATTTCCCAGATTTACAATGATGTGTTCCGCATTTGCAGCAGAAAAGATACAGGTGAAAACCCATAAAAAATAAATGACAAACCGCCATGGAAGACGAAGCGGAATAAATGAAATAATATATCCTGTTATAAACGTTGGTATTAAATCTGATATAATTCCCCTGATGATATAAAAAATGTAAATGCTTGATGTAAAGTGAAAATCAGCCGAAAAAATTAAAATAAAAATACGGCTTAAAATAACAGGGATACAAAATGAAAGGGCAATTAAAATATGCCGATCAATTTTAATTTTATTTTTAAAACGACTTCGCATTGTGGATCAATTTATTATTGTCATTCCAATTTACTAGAATTTTTTATTGTTTGGAAATAGCTCTCCCTGGTTTTATGATCTTTCGACAAAGGGAGCTTTACATATAAGGGATGGAGCAATTCTGCCAAAAGGCCACGACGGCCTGAGGCAGACGATACCAGGGATGGGGCAAGTTGTCTCGTCGGGGCTGTCTAAAAAGTCTCACCGCAAAGGCGCGAAGGGCGCAAAGTAAAGAAATAAAGGGATTTTTCTTATCATTTTCTTTAATTCCTTTGCGTTCTTTGCGTCTTCGCGGTTCAAATTTGACTTATTAGACAACCCCTTCACCCCTCACGATATTTTCGAGAATACGAAATAAAGTTTTGTATAGTATGTAATCTTTAAATTTTGTAATAGGAACATTGGGGGTGATGAAACACAAGAGCGCTGGTACTTTGCTCTGGATCCATCTGCCATGCTTCGGTAAGACCAAGTCCAATGTCCTGCGGTTTTAGCAACCGGTAGAGTTTTTCCTGATCCTGTAAGTCAGGGCAGGCAGGGTAGCCAAAAGAATAACGAAGACCCTGTTTTTCGTCGATACCCCATTCGTTTCGTATTTTTTTATGAATGTATTCTGCCAAACCTTCCGCCATCTGGGTTGAAAGACCCGCGAATAAATACGATTTTTCAAGTTCGCCTTTGTCTTGAAGTTCCTGAATGATTTTTGATGCAACCTGACCTGCCGTAACTGCAGTCATTGCAAAATTATCTGAAACTTTATTTGATACGTAGTCGCTAAGGCAGAGCTGTTCATCATCAATTTGCCGAGGAAAACTCAGTGTTTCAAGCAGGTTTTCATTTTCATCCAAAACATTGATCTGGTTATCTTTTGATTTAGCTTTAAAAAATCCATAGACCAGTTTAAGATCGATCCATTTATTTTTTTCGGCTTCTTCGGCAAGCTCATATAACTTTGGTTTGTAAATTTCTTTAATTTGTTTATAAAACTCATCGCCCTTGGAACGAATTCCCCATTTAAAACGAAACAGGTATTGTTGATCGATTAAGTCAAAAACTTCTTTAAATGAAATATCTGTGAGAATTTTTCTGCCATAAAAGGGAGCCTTTGGAATGATCGCATCGTTAAGGTGATTTTTTTTACTGCCAGATGAAATAACGGTATTTGAATGTGCTTTTATGTCTGCAGCCTTATGATGCTCAATAGCTTCGTTTTTAACTGATGCAGCAAAGGCATTTCTTTCTTTTGTAATTAAAGTGTTTAAGATGGTTAAACCTTCAAAGGCGTCTTTTGCGTAAAATACGCCAGGTTCATAATAGGCATCTTGAGGAAACGAAATCTGGTAGGAATATTTTCTGTTGATTGCCGCGCCTCCGACGATGACAGGGAAATTTAGTTTTGCTCTGGACATTTCTTCTACACAAATGGTCATTTGTTTTGAAGTGGAAACAAGGAGCGCTGAAAGTCCGACCGCCATGGCTTTATTTTCAACAGCCGCTTCAATGATTTTAGCGACAGGAACCTGTTTTCCAAGATCGATCACGGTATAGCCGTTGTTTGATAAAATAGTTTTTACAAGGTTTTTTCCAATATCGTGAACGTCTCCATAGACAGTTGCCAGAACCACAACGCCCTTACTGGTTGAATCAGCCTTATCAAGAAATTGTTCAACATAAGCTACGGCTTTTTTCATCACTTCAGCCGACTGTAAAACAAATGGTAATATCAATTCTCCTGCGCCGAATTTCTCGCCAACATCTTTCATTGCCGGTAAAAGAATGTTGTTGATGGTATCTACAGCGTTCGTTTTTTTTAATATTTCAGCGAGACTTTCTTCAATATTATCGGAAATTCTGTTTACGATTTGAAAATGAACTCTTTCTTTCGGCTCCATTTTCTTTAATAAAGATTTTGTATCCTCTTTGCTAGTACCTTTTACCGGTTTTTTATTTTCAAAATAATTGATAAAATCAGAAGAAGCCGATGGATGTTTATAAAACAACAGATCTTCACAAATTTTTACATCTTCTTTGGTTAATTGAGAAAATGGTACAATCTCGTTTGGATTTAATATGGCGGTGTCTAATCCGTACTGTACCGCATGGTATAAGAATACAGAATTTAAAATTTTTCTTGCATGAGGCGAAAAACCAAACGATACGTTTGAAAGCCCCAGGGTAGTCAATACGCCGGGCAGTTCTTCTTTGACTTTTTTAATGGCGTTTAACGTCTCGATTGCAGATTTATTGTATTTTTCTTCGCCGGTTGCCAGTGTAAATGTAAGGCAGTCAAATAAAATATCCTGCGGCAAAAGACCATATTCGTTGACAATGATGTTGTGAATTCTTTTTGCAACGTCGAGTTTCCATTCAACTGTATCGGCCATCCCTTTTTCGTCGATGGTAAGGGCAACCACAGCTGTTCCGAATTTTTTTACAAGAGGCATGATGCTGTGTATTCTTGTTTTACCGTCGCCCTCAAGATTTACAGAGTTAACAATAGGCCGGCCCGGTAAAGATTTCAACGCAGTTTCAATTACGTTTGCTTCAGTTGAATCAATCATAAGCGGACTTGCAACAGAATTACTTAGTAACTTTACCAGTTTTTGCATGGTTTCCGCTTCATCGGTTCGTTCATTTGAGGCAAGACAAATATCTAAAACATGGGCGCCTCCTTCTTCCTGTGTCCGGGCTATGCCGAGCATGGCATTAAGATCGTCAGCAATGAGAAGATCTTTCATTTTTCGAGAACCCTGAGAATTTAAACGTTCACCAATTAATGTTGGCGCAGGTATTTGTACAAGTGAAGCGGCTGTCATGGCAGATGCAGCCATGGGTAAACGTTTTGTAGCAACTTCTCGCGGCTTTACCTCTGGATGTGCCAGAATCGTATCTTTTAATGCTTTAATGTGCGCAGGCGTGGTGCCGCAACAACCGCCGGTTACATGAAGACCAAATTCGCTGATAAATGAAAATACTTCTTTTGCAAAAAAATCAGGATCCATTTTATAAACAGCATGACCGTGTTCGTTAATCGGCATACCCGCATTGGGTATTGCAGAAATATACTTCGATGAATTTTCCAGTAAATAGCGAACAGATTCTCTCATCTCATTTGGTCCGGTGGAGCAATTTAAACCAATAACATCAACCGGCAGTGGTTCAAGAATTGCAAGAGCGGCTTTAATGTCTGTTCCTAGAAGCATTCGACCCGTCGGGTCAAGCGTTACCTGGGCTTGAATGACAATATCATCTACAGACGAAATGATACCTTCTTTGACAGCTCGCAAGCGTGCATCGTGACAAGCTACAACGGCAGCCTTTACTTCGAGAATATCCTGTGAGGTTTCAATCAATAAGCCGTGCACGCCTCCTTCAATCAAGTGAAATGATTGTTCATTGAAAATTTCATACAACTGGTCAAAAGTAATGGCAGATAACGCCTCATCTGTAGAAGATGGTAACATCCCTGTCGGGCCCATAGAACCAAAAACAAAACGTGGGCTTTCAGTGGTTGAAAACAAGTCTGTCATTTTACGGGCGGTTTTAGCCGCTGCTATGTTATGTTCTCGGACTGTGGTTAAATTGTATTCTTCAAGTTTTAAACGGTTTGAACCAAAGCTGTTGGTTTCAATTACGTCTGCTCCGGCTTCAAGGTATTCTTTGTAAATTCCTTCAATTACATCGGGGCGGGTGATCACAAGGTGGTCATTTGCTCCTTCAAGAGCTTCGCCGCCAAAATCGTGAGCATGTAAATTACATTTCTGGATCATGGTGCCCATAGCCCCGTCAAAGACAATGGTTCTTTTTTTCATTAACTGAAAAAATGGATTGTTATTGGTTTTATTCATTTGTTTTCACCTTGCATAAATACGTAATTTTAAATTTTATTTGTATAGTTTTGATCATTATTTTAATTTTCAGGGATGACGTCAAGTACTTTAAATCGATGTATCTAAATGTATCGATATACAAATTTGCGTCTTTAGATAACTTTTATTTCCAGATCATTCCTTTTGTAGTTCCTTCCATGACCATTTCGCCGGATTCATTGACACAATAAAAAGAAAATTTAGTTTTAAACCTTTTTTCTTGCTCGAGCAGGTTTTCAACTTTTGCTAAACATGTTATGGTTTCACCTTCATAAACACCCTTAATAAAGTTAAATTCAATTGCGCTTGCAATAAAATTTAAATCGCCGCCTAGTTTTGTAGGCAGGGTCGCAACAAGAAGGCCATGTGCCAATAGTTTTTTTTTCAGATCTACATGGTGCTGGCCTCTGTCATGACTGATTTCTGCAAACTTGATTATATCTTCACGTGTAATTAACCTCGTGTATTGGGTTTCGTAGCCTTTGTATAAATTATTGCTCACGATGTTAAATAAAAGTAAATTGATCAAATAGTAAAGAAAAATTAAAGAATCTTTACTAGGGCAGCAGAATCTCCGAAAATCAAGTATCTCATGAGCTTAAGTATGGAATCACAACTATGGTCAACTCTGGTATTTTTAACCAGAGTTGACAACGAAAGAGATCTTTTCAGTGAAACGCACACCGCACTTGGTAAAATATTTCCAGGTATCGAACTGACTTATAACAAAATACATGTTAGAAGAAAAAACACTCATAAAAAAGACAACATCGAATTAAATAAAAGAGTTTTAATCTTGATTAGTGATTATTTTGACGAAAAACCAAATCCAAAACCACTTTCGGGCGATCAGTTCTTAAATAAGTGCTTTCATGAGAATAAAGTCATTAAACAAGATTTACCTGATAAAAACAAAGTCATGTATGCGCTTCCTTTGGGATATGAGAAAGAGATTCAGTTTTTACTAAAGATAACATTTCCCGGTTTTGAAGCTCCGCCATACTTATTAAGCTTTCTCGACATATTTATAAATTATTATAAGGTTATTCGATCAAATGAAAGAGATTTTCTGACAGGAATGTATAACCGAAGGGCATTTAATCGTGTAATGAGTACTCTGGAAATTCATCCTCATACCATACATGAGAGAAAAAGCGATTATTTAGTCATCATCGACATTGATTTTTTTAAAGCAGTTAATGATAATTTTGGGCATATGATTGGCGATGAAGTATTGATTTTGTTTTCCAGGGTCATTCGAGAAAAAATAAGAACCGTCGACATTGCTTTTAGAACCGGCGGCGAGGAGTTTGTATTTGTTTTATTTGATCTTTCGTTTGAAAATGCAGTCATTGCCTGCGAACGGCTTCGATCAACAATAGAAAATACAGTGTTTCCTCAAGTGCATAAACTTACTTTAAGCGGCGGTTTTACAAAGCTTGAATATCCGTTGGATACATATTATGCCTTGAAAAAGGCTGATGCCGCGCTATACTATGCCAAAGATCATGGCCGAAATCAGGTTTGTTGCTATGAAGATCTTGTGAAAACTAAAAAAATTCCGCCTGTCGCTCATTTTAAAGAAAGCATCGACGTGTGGTGAATTTCTTGAGTAGATTCATTTCCGAGTTATTTAGTTTGACGTTGAGAAAAGAATACAACGATTGGTAAATGCTCATGAAAAAATTTTCATTAATTTCTGTACTTGTCCTGTCCTTTATTTCCCCATTGTGGGCTCAATACGAAGAAAAAGATTATCAGCTTCATCCAATCATTGGAGCATGGTTTGGAGTGATAGCGCCATTTCCGGGTACGGAACTTGCGCCCATATTAAACACTGCCCTTGGCGGCGGGGCTTTTTTTCGTTTAAACGTACCCTCTGACAGTTTTCTTGTTGAAACGGGAGCGTCTTACTATAACTTACAATCAAATTTTACCGGCCAGTTGACCATGGTTCCTGGTTATGTAGCTCTAGTGTATAAATTACCCGTTGATTTTGCCCTGTCTTTTTATTTTAAAGGGGGCGCTGGTTCAGGGTACTTTGCCAATAAACCCGAAGGTAATGGCGGATTTTTACCCGTGTTTTACGGAGGATTTGAAACGGCATTTCCAGCCGGTAAAGTTGTAAATATTGGGGCTCGTTTTGACTACTACATGATTTATGAAACCTGGATGAAACCGCAGGCAGGTTATAAAATGATCAATGGACATTTTTTCAACATTGCTATTATGGTAAATTTTAATACAAATCCATAAAGGTGATTGACGTAATTTTTAAAAAAGAGAATTTATGAAAAAAGCAATATTTATATTACCCCTGTTTTTAATTTTTTTCACCTGCGCAAAATTTCCAATTCTTTCAGATTTGGTTAATAACAGAATCCACGTGATTCTTAAAGGTACCTATGAAAGCAATACGCCTTACGGCTGGGAACCAAATGTTTTTATGGATGATACCCTGGCTGCTTATACCGGAGCAATCAATACGGCTGATGCTCAAAGCAGTGTTTCGATGTACATTGATATATCAGAAATTCGCCTGGGAACGGGGAAAACAGGTAAACCTGACAATGTAACTCCGGATAAATACTGGATTTATTTTACTCCAAACAGGGAAGTTTTTTGCAGCGATAACTATGCAAACGGTAATCTAAACTATAAGTTGTTATCGTGCTACAATGATCACGGCGATAAAAACTATGCCGAATTATTTTCATCGGGCTTTACATACCCGGCCTTTGATGTACCTGAAAATACATACAATCATTTAGCCATATTTTTTAGAAAATTTATTGTTGGACCTTCTATTAGTTACAGTGACACCGCCAGCAATACCCCCGTTAACCAGACGGCCACGTTTGACAACCGCTTTATCAATGGTATTAATTTAATGGATAGCATTATCCAGTATGCGGCATCAGATACCTCTAAACTTAAGCCGCTGATGTTTCCTCTTGAGCGTACAGATTTATCTTTAAAAATACCTTCGGGCAGAGACCCCTATGTATTGGAAGTTCGTATTTTTTTAAAAAACCTGTTAATGAAACATGTGATTGCGCATTTAGGCGGCAATTCAACCGCCGGACCAACCACCTTTATAGGGCCTTCTGACTGGAGTGTAAATCACAATAGCGCTGATTTAAATTTGGCATACCAGATGGGCGGAAACGTTATTTTTACAGCAAGAATCTATGACCCGGCCAACGTTGGGTCAATCGCTATTACAGACACAGAAGCGCTGCCAGCCTGTAAATCGTACTATGCTGTTGTGCCCTCAGGTTCAACGTTTACAGGAGCAGACCTGCCCTATGCTGCAACCAGTCGAAGTGGGCTTACAACGTTAAACGCCGCAGGTACAATTTCAAACCTGCCGCCAGGAAATTATGATATTTATAAAACCGCAGATAGAAATCTCCTAACAGCAGCAGGCTTAGCACTAGGAAAGGACGGTTACCCTGAAAAAGTAAGTAATAAATGTACAACAGTGACCGTTACTGCTGGTGCCAGTATATCCACTGATATTTCTGGCTGCATTACACTTTAAATCATGGGGGGTAGGTTACCATGCACCTGCATCAGGGGCCGCTCGTTAAGCCCCTTTTGGGTCGGTTTTTAGTTCGACGTATCTTTTGGCGATCATTTGAGCCAGATGACGAATTCGCGCAATGTACTTTACCCTTTCAGAGACTGAAATTGCGCCGCGTGCGTCGAGAAGGTTAAAGGTATGGCTGCACTTCATCATGTAGTCATACGCCGGATAGACCAGTTTTGTTTTTTCAAAATTAAAGATATTATGGGCTTCTTTATGATAATCTTCAAACCATTTTAGCAGTAATTCAACGGAGGCCACTTCAAAATTGTAAGTAGAATTTTCAAATTCTGTTTGCTTATGAATTTGCCCGTATGTGAAATTTTCATTCCACTGTATGTTGTAAACGTTGTCGACGTTTTGAATGTACATGGCAAGCCTCTCAAGGCCGTATGTAAACTCTACAGAAACGGGGTTTAGTTCAATAGAACCGCAGTTTTGAAAATAGGTAAACTGGGTCACTTCCATGCCGTCGAGCCAGACTTCCCATCCCAGTCCGCTTGCGCCAAGAGTGGGGGATTCCCAGTCGTCCTGAACAAAGCGAACGTCGTGTTTTTTTAAATCGATTCCCAGATATTCCAGCGATTTTAAGTAATATTGTTGTGAATTTTCAGGAGAAGGTTTTAAAATCACCTGATATTGATAGTAGTGTTGTAAACGATTGGGGTTTTCGCCATAGCGACCATCGGTTGGTCTTCGGGATGGTTCAACGTAGGCGCATTTATAGGGTTCTGGCCCAAGCACCCTTAAAAACGTGTGCGGGTTAAACGTTCCGGCGCCGACTTCGGTGTCAACGCCCTGAACGATCAAACACCCATGTGATGCCCAATACTCGTTGAGCTTTTTTATGATATCCTGAAAATACAAGTCAAACCGCTATTTAAGTTAAATTTGTTAAACGTTAAATGATCTGGGTTTCGCCTTCAAAAACGTCTTTACATGGCCCGGTCATATAGACATGGTTATCTTTTTCAGACCAGTATATTTCCAATACGCCGCCTTTTAATTCAACCTTGCTTTTTCTTTTGATTTTACCAGAAAGTACTCCGGCAACAACAGCAGCTGATGCGCCTGTACCGCAGGCAAGGGTTTCGCCTACGCCTCTTTCCCATGTTCGTTGTTTAATTACGTCTTCGTCGAGCATTTCTATAAACTCAACGTTAATTCGATTTGGAAACAATGAATAAGTTTCGATGATGGGGCCAAACTTGCTTACGTCAAAATTATCTACATTGTCTACCCAGATGATGCAATGCGGGTTACCCATGGAAACTGCTGTAAATTCAAATGTCTGCATGTTATCAAGGTATATTTTTTCATTCATGACCTGGTTTTCTTCTTCACCGGCTGCGCACTGCATAGGAATTTTAGCTCTTTGCAGGATTGGTTCTCCCATGTCGGCTTTTACACGATACACCCTTCCGTCTCGCACCATAAGCACTGTCGGCACCAAACCTTTAAGGGTTTCTACTATGAGTTCTTGCTTTGTGGTTTTACCTCGATCATAGAGGTATTTACCGAGACATCGAAGCGCATTACCGCACATTTCTGCTTCGGAACCGTCCGGGTTAAATATACGTATCATTACATCGGCCTCAGGATTATCGGGAGGCATGATCAATACGAGGCCATCGGCGCCTACGCCGTAATGCCTGTCGCATAGTAGTCTTGCTGCGCGGGCAGGGTTTTTGGGGATGTCTTCTGTAAAAAGATAGTCGTTACCAAGTCCTTCTAGTTTTGCAAATCTCATTTTCTCACCTCATGTCAAATTATTTAAAAAAATTCTTGAAAAAATGTGGGATGAATATATTCTGTACTTAGACATATTTTAGTTTTTTTTCCGGTCTAAGGGGGATCGTTATGGCTTATATGAATGAGTCATTTAATTTTAATGAGACAGAATTTCAAGAACTTTTTGAATTATACTGGAATGCCGCCGAAAATTCTAAATCGAGGATGTTTGTTATAGAAGAGTTAAATAAATATATATATTTTTATGTAACAGGTCAATACCAGATAGAGTTTGATACGGCTTCAGATTTTTTTGTAGAAAATATTGAGAATACGAGAAAATGGCTAGAGGAGTATGAGCCATCGTATTTAATTTCTTTTCTTGTTTACTTTACATCAAAAATCAAGCGAAGACTTTTTAACTATAAAATTAAATATTCAAAATTAAAAAGGTATGAAAATCTTCACGAATTTTACGATTTAAATCCTGACGCTTTTATTGAGTCGGTATTTGAAGAAAGAAAAGACTATCAGACAGATATTAACGAAGAAAGTCATTTTAACATTCGGGATTTTACAAAAATATGCCTGAGTGATTTAAAAGAAGACGAACAAATTGCCATAAAATTGTACTATGGCTTTCCTCTTTCAAATAAAGACTTTAGATATTTCATCAGGCGCTTTAGTTTAAAAAGTGTTTTTCAAAACTACCGTAAATACCATGATTATTTAAAACACAAATTAAATACAGAGAGGGCTCAAAGGGAAGTAATATCTCAAAAGTTATATCTTACGAGTATTTTCATGAGAGATGAGGCAAATCAAAAAATCATGGATCGACGTGAGAGACTTTTAACATATTTTGCAGAAGTTAAAAACCTTGTTCCTCTTCGCTTAATTGCTGAAGTTTTTCAAACCAACATCACCAGCGTTCACCGAAAAATAAAACGCGGTCAATTGAAATTAAAAATGTTATTAGGCGATCAGTTGTTTTTTAATTTTTCATTAAATGAACACCCGATTAAAAATACAAATAGCTGCAATCGGGCAGCATAAAAACAAATAACGTTTTCTTTAAAAAAGAGCAGGTGTAAGCCGGATTCTGTTCCCCCGCATCACTTTCGTGATGCGGGGGCGACGACCATTTATCTTGAAGCGATATTATACGATCGCCTGCTTTGCTTTCTACCCGCTCCCTTGCAATTATCGCTTTCGCGGCAATTTGCATGGGGAATCATCCGGGAGCTGCTTGAAATTGCACCGAAGGGGGTTTGTCTTGCCATCGTTTTCTCAAACCATGCGGTGGGCTCTTACCCCGCCTTTTCACCCTTACCCGAAAGATCGTGAGACCTCAAGGGCGGTATACTTTCTGCTACACTTTCCATAAATCCAGATTCCTCTGGCCTTCTGATTCCGTGGTGTCCGACTTTCCTCACTCCCTAAATGCCATAAATGGCTGTGGGGCCGCGCGGCCGTCCCCTGCTCATGGGTAGAAAATAAAAATACAATTCAGCGGGCAATGACTTTTAACACTAATGGGGAAATTCTAAAGTAAGTCCTCAATTTTCATGGTCAATGCTGCAGGGAATGAAGGATAAAATGGCAAAAGGGATGTTACAGTAGAGGTCGCTGCTTTTAAAATCTATTTTTTTGTTTTAACAATGAGTAAGGTCGCCGATTCATCCTCAAAGTAAAAAGAGATGAAGAGAAATCAATCCAATCCATCTCGAAAGGTAAACCTTCTATGAAACAATCCAAACGAATTTTAGTTTTAATAATAACGCTTCTGGTTTCTTTCGCTGTTTTTCAGTGTAAAGAAAAAATCGTTATCTCAGAGCCCGACGAGCAGGCAGCTTTTTACAAAGGAACCGTGGCCGAGACAATGAACTCTGGCGGTTACACATACATATTGATGAAAGGCGATGATGGTAAATATTTTTGGATGGCATGTCTTGAAGTTTCGGTAAAGAAAGGCGATAAAATTACCGCAGCAAAGGGTTATGTTATGCGCAATTTCACCAGCAAAACTTTAAAGAAAACTTTTCCTTCGATCCTGTTTATAGACACCGTTACACCCGATGATGTAACTGATAAAAATGCAAATGCCGAAAATCAAAAGTTGAAAAATTTTGCCGGCAGCGAAGAGGAAATTAAAAGCAAAGGGCGACAATCGGTCAATGATTGCTACAAAGACATTGCCATATTAAATGGAAAAACGGTGGTCGTACGAGGAAAGGTTGTAAAATTTTTACCGGACATAATGAATAAAAACTGGATTCATCTGCAAGACGGAACCGGCAAAGACGGAAGCAATGATCTTGCTGTAACTACGAAAGGTAAGTCAAAAGTCGGCGACATTGTAGTCATTACCGGCAAACTTGCAAAAGACAAAGATTTTGGTTCAGGTTATAAATACTCCGTTATTGTTGAAGATGCCAGTATTGTTGTTGAATAGATCATTGATTCAGCTAAATTTTAAAGGGGGCATTGGTTACATGCAGATTCGGTCTGCGCCCGGAAAAACCTGGCCCCCTCGCCTTCAAAGAAGCTTTTTCGGCTACCCCCTGGGTTTTAGTTAAAATGGCGAATTTAATAAGGCATAATTGATGGCGCCGATTACGCCGTAATCCGGGTTTGTAATGAGATAAACGGGAATACTTTCAAGAACCGGTTTTAATTTTCCCTTTTCGAAGAATTGATTGATGAAAGATTTGTCTTGTATTAAAGATGAAAGCTTCGGAGCAATACCGCCTGCAATGTACAAACCGCCGCAGGGCAGGCATTTTAAGGCAAGATTTGCAGCTTCTCTGGCGTAAATTAAAACAAATGTTTCAAGCGCCTTTCGGCAAACAGCGTCTTGATTGGAAAGACCTTTTGCGGCAATTACTTCCGCCGGATTTAATATTTCCATATCTTTTTGGGTATCCGGGGTAATTTCTGAGCCGGAAGCTACTAAGTATTTAAATATATTGATAAGACCGTTTCCGGATAAAACATCTTCCCATGAAACATGGTTTTTAAGTTGCATTAAATATTTCATTAAACCAATTTCAAAATCATTTGATGGCGCAAAGTCGCAGCCGCCTCCCTCTGTTGAAACGGCATGTATTGAATTTTTTTGCGTAACGTATACGCCAATGCTTTCGCCCAGACCTGTCCCGGCTGCAATTACAGCGATATTGCCATGCTGTATTTTTTTTCCGTGATTTAAGGTCGTCAAATGATCTGGTTGAACGCTGTCGATGGAGTAAATCATGGCTTCAAGATCATTGATTAGATATACTTTTTTAAATTGAAATGTATTTTCAATTTCGTCGGAATGTATGGACCATGAGCGGTTGCTCATTTTTATGGAATTGTTTTGAACCGGTCCGGCTCCGGCGATACAAACAAGGGTTTCTTTGGAGTCGATGTTGTATTCGTTTAAATAGCTGGCGATAATTTCATTTAATGAGGAATATTTGTCTCCTTCATAAAATATTTTGCCTGAGCAGGTTATTGAGTTTAAACGCTTTACAGATCGGTTTACGATGGAATGATCAACATGAGCGATGAGGGTTTTTGTTCCACCTGCATCAATTCCGATAATATTTGTAAAATCATGGTTAATTTCCAAAATTTTTGATTTAATTCCCCAGGGGTTAGCTCCAAAAACATCAGAGAGATTTTTATGTTTCATATTATTGTGTTTTTTTACTACCTTATTTTACTGTTTTATAATGTTTCTTATTTAAATCCAGATTAAACCATTTTTCAAGCTTCAGGTAAAAACGATGTCTTTTTTCCCGTTTGGTTATTTTATAGTCAGGGTTCAGTGTGAATTCTTTTTGAGCATCTTTTTGAAGCCATTTTTTCATAATGGCAGGGTGAGTACCGGAAAATGGATGTAAAACTTCAGGGTCGATATCGCCGTAGGAATGATGATCGACTTTTGTTCCCCAGTATTTACTGACTTTGTTAAGTTTTTCCTGTAATTTTAAAATGGAACGAACATACCCATAGTGGTAAATGGCGGCATTGATTTTTTTACCCCTTGGCCATCTTCCATTTTTATGGTTGATCATGACTGTAAAATGAAGGCCGTCCATCGCAATTGCTCTAAGGTTGTTTTTAATAATTCGTACCCCTGAACGACACCATGCCGGTGAATTTATAATTGTCTGTGGATTTCCGTAAAAATGATGATAATGAAATGCCAGGGCTTCAACTCTTTCATCATTTAAATTTTCTTTCATGGCGTTGTAAATTGTATCTAGATCTTTTTCATGTAAAACCTCATCGCCCTCCAGATAAAAAGCCCAGTCGCCTGTACAATTGTATTGTGCGATCATTTTTTGTTGAGCGTATACAAAGCCGCCGGTTTTTTGCCCCTCATTCCAGATTGTATCGATAATTCGTATTTTTTTATTTCCAATTTTTTCGATCATTTTTCGTGTATGATCATCCCCTTTACCTGCGGCAATGACAAATTCATCGCAAATGGGCAGGGCTGATTTTATACTTTCAATAAAAGGATAACCGAGCACTTCGCCGTTTCGAATAAAAGTGTAACAACTGACTTTCATTTCTTTCAATATTTTTAGATTATCCACAAGTCAGTTTTCAATAGTGTTTTTTACCGTAAAGCAAAAGGGTAATTGAAAGTTTTGCCTGAATTTTATTACACCGTAATAATGAACTTATTTCAATAAAATAAACTTATCATCTACCTGTAAACTTGTAAAGGCCGCGAAAATTGCTTTTTCCAGGATATTTTACAAATACAGTGATATCGCCTGCAGATGCTTTTACCTGTCCGCTGAAACGGTTTTCTTTTTTTTCCAGATGGATCCACTTTCTGTCTGCAGCTACTGCAACAGCTTCGGCATTGTACGCTTCTATGGAAAAATCATATACATCGCCTTGATTTAAAATTCCCTGAATGGGCGAAAGTAAATGTACATTTATGCCGGACGTGTCATACGCAAAGGGAAAAATTTCTTTTGTGCCGGCATTTGCTGTAATATGGAAATCACCCGCCCATGCATAGGCTCCGCCTTCGTTTTGAGGTCTCACAAAAATTCTTAAAATGTATTCACCTTTATGAGGAAATCGAATCATTACCTCGATGTTATCGCCTTTACTTTGAACAAACAACTGTCTTTTATCAAGTTCCTGTTGATTTAAATAAAGCATCGCCAGAATAGACGAATTTGCCTGAGCATTTTCTTTACCCAGGGTAAAGGTTAATCGATCATTGGCGGTGATATTACCGGTATTGTGATTGATCAACACCAAACCATTTCTAAAAAAATCAGGTCTTAGATAAGGTCTTTTTATGAATTCTTCTTTTGAAATTGTTTTATCCAGTAATTGCCATTTCGGATTTTCAGGGAAATGGTCATATATAAATTGAATTGGCGACGTTAAAAAATAATGTTCTTCAAAACGTCGAATAAAAGAGCGGTTTTCTAAATAGCCAGAACCCCAGGTGGTATCAATGAGATACCATTTTCCATTGAGTTTTACTGCATTCCATGCATGATTTGTTTTATCATCAACGCTGCCCTGTATATAACCATACCCCTTGGCAAATCCTGAAATTTTTACAGATTCAATACCGGCTTCTCTGGCAAGCGCATCAAAAAGATTTGAATAACCTTCACAAACCGATTTTCCGGATTGAAAAACATATTCAGAGTCTGTAGGTTCATAGGCTCCTGAAAAATATGACTTTGTGTCGTAATCGATGTTGGCGGTTACCCAGCGATATATGGCTCGTATTTTTTCAAGATCGGTTTTGGCCGGTTGTATTAAATAAGCTGCAAGTGATTTTGTATTTTTAAAGTGCATTTTTGAGGCTTTATCAACATGGGCATCAATACTTTGAAAATTGGTTTTTTTTAATTCTATCGTTTGAGCACGGATTGGATTTATAGCGTTGAACAAAACCAGATAAGCAAAAAAAATCATGGTTTTATAATGTTTTGATGGTTTCATATTATTTTATTTATATTTATTTAAATCCGGTGAAATTTAAATTTTACAAATATTCCTTCGATTAAATTTATTATCGTACTATGTCTGTTTAATTTATACATGTTCAAACTTGAAGCGGCTCCGCTTGAATTTGTTTCGCGCAAGCGGAACAAATCAAAAAGGCACAATATTAATTTATTCATGTTTAATTAAAAATGCCAGTAAACGACATGGTTTACAGGTAAAGTAATGAACTAAATGTGACAAATTTATTTTAAATTATAATCTCATAATTGACGCCCACGGTCTGTATAAAATAAATATCCATAAAATGAAAAACACTGTTAAAACATTTATTCATATTCTAATTGATGGCTTAAAACCGTTTAATAAAAAAAATATAAGTACTCATATTACACTTATATCCATTCCTGTATTGGTTTTATTGTTTTTAAACTTCAGTGTCTCTGGAATGTTCAGGGCATTTTTTGGAAACACTCAATTTGTTCAGGGACTTAATCCAAACCAGTTTACCTTCTGGGCTCAGGCTTATATGAGCGCCTGTACATTTTTTTTCTTTATGATTGTTCCCATTATTGTTTTTAAATTATTACCGATTAAAATGGATTATGCCTATGGAATGCGAATTACAGGGATTCGACGTCATTTTGTTGTATCGATTTTAATTGTAGCCTTTATGGTACCGATTTTATGGATTTCATTTGCTACATCCGGATTTAACAACTTTTACCCGATGTATAAACCGTTAACGCTAAAAGACTGGTTTTTTTATGAATGTATTTATCTTCCTTTGTTTTTACCAACCGAATTTTTTTTTCGAGGCGTGGTATTGTACCGCCTGGAATCTTTTTTCCCCGGCAGAGGGGTCTGGGTTGCTATCATTGCCTATGCCATTGGACATTTGTTTAAACCTCTTCCTGAGGCCATGGCTTCGATCATTGCCGGGTATGTTCTTGGTATGCTTTCGCTTCACAGTCGTTCAATCTGGCCTGGTTTTATAGTACACGTGAGCATTGCTTTTTTAGCCGATCTTTTTGCAATGATTCATTCTGGTTATATGCAAAGACTACTTTCGATTTAATCGATATTGCTTGGTTTAAATTTAACGCATAAAATTTGTACGTAGATTTGTCTAATTTTTATTCTGCTGCGTACGCCAGTTTTTTACGAGTCCACATTTGGCTTAAAAATCGGATTGAGGTATTTTTGAATACCTCAATCCGTCTCTTCATTACTTCAATATGATTGAAACTACTGAAAATTTGTGTTTAACAAATCATCAATGTGAGAAAAGAATAAAGTTGCCGGCATTGCGTGGGATACAACCGCCAGCGCCTGCTGTACAAACTGCTCCCAGGCCATCACGAAGATTATATACTGTGCCAAACATCATAACCTGGCTGCCTACTTTTGAGGCAATGGCTACGATATTGTTATCAGGAGCCTGGCTAATCTGCATCAACCCTGGAATGTTGCTCGGCGCTGCATAGTTCGTCACAAGCGCATTGCCAGATGAGGTATAAGCCGCTGGAGCTGCAAATTTGGTTGCCAGGGCCGCATCAGAAGCAGGCTGAACCGGTACGTTTGTAATTGTGCCGCCGCTTGATGTCTGTCCGCTCATAGAAACTGAATTGGAAGCCAGAGTGCCCGATGTCAGACTTACCAAATCAGGCGCGCCATTGTCAGGGAAAACAATTCCCCACCAGTTTCGACTGGCAAGATCTCCAATTACAGCCGCATTGGTAGTTTTAAACGAAATTAAACCTCCCTGACCTGCCGGCATGTCGAGAATAAATGTACCGCCAGCTGTTGCGTTGATGCGTAATGTATTGCCTCCGATGGTTCTGGTGAAAACGCCATTGTTACATGTAGTACCTGTAAGCGTTTCAGCGCCGGTCAGGTTTGCAGGGTTCGTGGTATAGGAGTCGACAGCAGTACTTATGGCAGCGGTACCTGCTGTTGTCATGCCAAATTCAGCGTGACTGACACTGTTAAATGCGGCATCCGTACGATACATGCCAAATAAATCTGTGGCTCCGTAAGTAGCGTTTGCCCGGCCAGCCCTGATGAATGTGTAATCGCCGCTTATGTTGGCAGGGCATCCGCCAGAAACAAAGCCTGCATGCAGTTCTTCTCTAGCCGTTACGCCTTCGACCCCTCCTGCAAAGCTCGCCGGTACATGCGCGATCACAGCTGTTCCCGGAATTTCCATCAAATCAATGGCTGCTCCAATGGGGGGGGTGAATGCCGGGCATGTTAATGCGCCGTTGCTGCAATTTACGGAGTTAATGGTACAGGTGCGATATCCATAAGTGGCATTTTGGGCTCCGCAGGTAGTCTGTATGTTCCAGATAAAGTTAATCGCTCCCACGTTATCCGTGACACTCCAGTCGGTAACGAGACTTGACCCGTTGACCGTGTATGTTACCAGATCTCCGCGTGAGGTTGTGCTGTTGTAAACATGTGTTGCCGCAGCAGCAGCGCTGGCGGCTGGATTTTTTGCAGCAACTGCACAATTTGCAATATACCCTGACATAATTGTCGTAAAAATCGCAATTATGGTTTTTCGAGACATCAAATTTTTAATTTTTTCTTTCATCATTTTTCTCCTTATAAAACTTTGAATATCTTTTAAAAAGACCCCTCTGAGCGGGTACTTTTTAGTAAGAACGTTGTGTTTTGGCGCGCTCCGCGCACCAAAACGGCCACACTACTAAAAAGTACCCTGGGACGCCTTTTTAAAAGAAAGAAATTGATGTGATAATAATACATAACTGATAACGGATGGGTAACGGATGTGCTTTTTTTAAGAATAAAATGTCGTTAAAAGGCTTTGAAGGGCAGAAGTCTTGATGGTTTTTTCCTCTATACTCTACAGTCTCTGTGGCAGTTTCTTAAAAAACATTTACTAAAAAGTAGTACTCCTGTTTGCCAAAAGCGATTTTCGGAAAAAGTAATTTACATTGATGACAAAAAATGAACGTTTCCTTATGGATACATTTTATGTGGGAGCGCTGGTTGAAAACCATGCGGATAGAAGAAAATCTGCCAGGATTTCAAAGCTTCTGGTAGATACCGGCAGCGAACATACATGGCTTCCTTCCAATGTACTTGAAAAAATAGGCGTTACGCGCGAAAAAAAGATGTTTCTTTCATGATGGCCAATGGGTCAATTATAACGAGAAACATTGGTTTTGTCATCATAAAAATAGATAAATACTTCACCATCGATGAAGTTGTTTTTGCTGAAAAAGGCGATCTCATTTTACCTGGAGCGCGTACCCTGGAAGGTTTAAACCTTATGGTAAATCCCACAAAGAACAAACTGGTTGCATCAGAACCAATACCCGCAGCTTGATTTCAATTTACCAGGCCATTGTAAATTTCCATTGTTTTTTCAGAAGGGGGCGAATTTAGCGTCAACATCATACGATCGCGCCAACTTTGGAATAGTTGCACCGCCTCGCTGTTGCGGCCAAGCTGCAAATGGCAAAGCATCATTCGCTGAATGAGTTCTTCTGAGAGATCGTCGAATAAATGCGCCTGATCGAGAATTGCCAGTGCTTTTTCAAAATTGCCACAGGATTCATAATATGTTGAGACTGAAACTAAAATGCGTCTTATTTTTCCACTGAGTTTTTCCCGAAAACCTGTGATAAAAAGACTGTGATCGGCTCCGGGTAAAAAGGAACCTTCTTGATAAAGATTAACCGCCTGCATGGTTAGATCAAGCGCTTTTTCGGATTCCAACGGCAGGGTTGCCCATGCGTTTTCGGCCATCTTGATTTTTTTTTCGAGAACAAATACATCGACCGAACACATGCCTTGATTTAGCGTGAGCCGGCCTTCTGAAAGTTCAATAACATCATCTCCAATAAGTTTTCTCAATCGATGTAGAGCCATGGCAAAGGAACTATGCGCACTATCGCCTGAGGCATCTGGCCATAAAACATCGCTGATTTGGGTTTCATTAACGTTTTTGCTGCCATAGGCGATCAATAATTTCAGCAGCGCCAACGGTTTTTGTTGAACTTTGCCGGAAAATTCAAGAATTTCATCGTTCTTTATAATTTCAAATTTTCCGAGCGTTATTATTTTCAAAGGATATGGCCAGTTTTCCGGTATGGGCATGGAGAAATCCGGGACAAGGTTTCGTTTTTGAATGAGAAATCGCACATAATCTGGTTCAATCTCATGCTCCAGAGCGATGGCGCAGAGACGCGACATGGTTTGGTCGTGTTGGCAATCTGCAAATGTATATTTGTTTTCAAGTCCCAGTTTAAAGGCTGCTGCCAGAAATTGAAGTCCGGTAGGCAGATTTCCCAATTTTAAATTAATTCTTGCTCCAATAATATTATATAAGAATCCGGTAATGATATTTTTGCCATAGTCCCCACCTTTTAAGTGATAGATTTTAGCTTCTTCGTAATTTTCCAAGTCCAACAATGTCACCGAGTGTTTCAAATAACAAAACGCCAGTATCCACGGGCAATCTGCCGCCTCGGCATATTCTATCGCCACCCTGCCATGTTCCAGGGCTTTCTCGAATTTTTTTTCGTACCATTCGATTGTGGCCTCCGTATAATGAAACAATGATTTGTCCAGCAGGCGAGGCGAAAGGGCGGCCCGGTAAAATTTCTCCCGATAAAACTTGAGTCTATCAGGGCGGTTGTACGAAACCCCTCCAAAAATGCCATGAGTGAGAATGTACGGATCCAGAAGATGTATTCCGCTTTTTTCAGAAACATTCAGTCCCCATGTGATCGTCTCTTCACAGTACTCATACTCACCCGTCATAAACAGATAATTCGCTTCCTGTAGGCACCACATCAACTGAAACAATGGAGATGTATTTTTTTTCCTGGAAATTTGCTGAAGCGATTGGAAAAATTTCACTGCTTTTTGAGTGCCCGAAACATAATTATAGCTGTTCATCAAGTGGCTTCCCAATAATAATTTTACATCACCATCAGGAAAATTTAAAACAATTTTTTCCAGTTTTTCTTGCCAATGTGTAAAATCAGGATGCGAAGGTTGGCGGTGCACCAATATACCCACCATGCTGGCGGTTACCATCGCTTCGACTTCAAAAGACGGGTACGAGTGTTGTTGAGTCAGACGGGAGAGTTCGTTAATCCAATGGTCAGCGGGTCTGGCGTCGCCCCATTCATGAACAAACGAATCTACAATTTTTGACCAGGAGAGAAAAAGCCCCACAGGATTATTGGCAGATTTAAACAATTCATAAGCCTTTTCCATATAACCCCTGGCTTCGCCGGGGTTGTATGCCATGCGACAGTTTCCGAGCCAGTGCTGCAGCCAGGGCGAATTTTCCAGAAATTCCTGCGGAAATCGCTTAAGCCAAGCCTCCAGCGTGTTGCCTCGTCCCTGCGAAGACAAGGTTTCTGCCCTGGGCAAAATGATTCGCTCTGCCCTGTCCCAGTCGCAGATTTCAAGGTAACGCACAACGGCTTCTTCGTGGCTGCCGGATTGTTCCAGCAACGCAGCGGTTTCGCGTAACATGGAATTAATTTCATCAGGCGATAATATTTCTCTGGCGCGGTGTTGAAGGAAATCCCGAAACAAGTTGTGGTATTGGTAGACGTCGCCGTTTTTTTGCGTAAAAAAATGATTCCGAGAAAAATTTTCGAGAATTCTGGCTGCCATAGAATTGCCGGAAAGATCGCGGGCAACGGCAACGTCCAACTTTTCCAAAAACGAAGTCTTGATTAAAAAATCCCGTGTGGTTATGTCGGTCTTGCTAAATATTTCTGCGGCAAAATAATCGAACAACTGGTCTTTAGACAGACTGGCGATTTGATTCACGCCAGAAGCCTTTGCGCCCGCCATCAACAAGATCAAACCGGCCACCCAGCCGTCCGTTTGCCCGTAAAGTTTGTCGATATCTTCTGATGAAATCGACGGGGTCATTTGCGCTGTCAGCATCGCGGCAAACTCTTCGCGATTGAATCGAATGTCTTCCCATCGCAACAAGCGCAAGCGGTTTTGTGCCGTGGTTCTCGCCAGCGCCGCAGGCGGCATCGTGCGACTCGTAAAAATCACCCTGACTCCTTCAGGAAGTATGTCAAGCGCATGGCTCATCATTTCGTGAAACAACGATTCCGGCGGTAAGTGATGGTAGTTATCCAAAACGATCACGCAGGGAGAATTTCCCTTGCGAGCTTTCAAGAGGCGGGAATACAGATTTTCAAAATAACGTCGGGTGAACACCGGCAGGCCGAGAGAATATTCTGGTGTAAATAGCGGCAGGCGTTGCTTGTTTTTAGGCGCGATTTTTTGGGCAGCCAAGCCCATGTAATAAAAAAAACTGGCGATGTCTGAGTCGCCTTCGTCGATCTGGTACCAGATTGTCGCCGCTTTGCGAAAATGCAGCCAGCTGGATACAAGCGTTGTTTTACCCGATCCTCCCTGCGCCGCGATCCATACAACGGGGGATTTTACAGACTTATCAAGAAGATCAAATAATCTTTTCCGCGGAAATGCAGCGCTCGTATCAGGAGACGTTATTTTGGCAAGAGAAAGTTTCCAGGCTTTCATCAATGATACAGAAAAATTGACATTTAAGGAGACAAGTAAAATATGTGCGGGGTGACGAAGGCTCAAATGCCCTGTGCATTTAGCCGAAGTCAGGGGGCGCAGCAATTTACATTGGAGCAACAATTCAAAGGGAGCGGCTACTTTTTAGTAAGAAAATAGTGCGTTATATACAGTCGAAGAATTTGATATTGGTCGCATGAAACCCTTAAAAGAAGAATCAAAACTTCCCAAAGACATAATGGACAGAATTAACG
>JAOUFY010000047.1 GCA_029857955.1 Spirochaetia bacterium | reverse complement strand
TGAGATAAAAGTTGTTCGTCAAAAGGTTTTACAATGTAATCGTTCGCTCCGTTTTTCATGGCTTGAATTACATCATTAGTTGAATTATGACCGGAAAGCATTATGACGGTAGATGAATATTCTTCATTCATCAGTTTTTTTATTTCAATCAGTGTATCAAAGCCGTTCATATCTGGCATATCAATATCTAGAAAAATTACGTCAGGTTTAAATTTTTTAACAAACTCTACTCCTGATTTACCATTATATGCGCATAAAACTTTAAATTTCCATTTAGTTAAAATAATTTCAAGTGATTTGGTAATGGTATGTGAATCATCAATAACCAGTATTTGTTCGTTCATATTATTTGGTAGCAATGTATATTAATAATCTAATTAATGCAAATAAACTGTTATGATAATATATAAATTTTTTTATTATTAAAAACTTTATTAGAGAGCGTCCCAAAACCCATCCATGTCAAAGATTTGGGACGCACTCATAATAAAAAATAGCATTTATTAACTTTAAAAATATCCTTTTCGGTTTATGTATGGTTAAAACAGGGTCAGATAGATTTAGTAATTTAATTACTATTAAGGAGAACAAATGCCAAAAGTAAATAGATATGTAGATATCAGCAGTGTGGATAGAGAAGCGAAAAAAGATTATATAGATCGTCATTCGCCGTTTATTCATTGCAAGAGTACAGCTAAAAAAGGTGATAAGTTTCCAGTTACAGTTAAGGTGGGCAATGAATATACTCACCCTGATGATCCTGATCATTTTATAGAATCGGTAAAGTTATATAATGGTGAAACAATTCTTGGAGAAGCCAGGTTTCTTTCTGGAACTTTAGGAGGCAGTGGATCAAAGTCTCAGGTTGAAGTGACATTTAATGCAATACCTTTGTCTGAAAAACTGGTTTTAACTGCGGTAGCTTACTGCACGAAACATGGAATTTGGGAGTCAGATCCTGTTGAAGTTAAAGTTGAATAACGATTAACCCACCTTTAAAATCACATAGGGGGGAGCAATGAAACGTTTATTTCAAATTGTATTGTGGAGTATTATCATGCTTCTCCCTATGTTATACTTTACTTTTTTGTTTACAAAAGTTCCTCTACCATCTAATAACGCGTTGGTAAATGTTGGTCGTCGGGTTTATGAAAAATCGGGTTGCCCTGTATGCCATAGTCGTTTTGTTAGAAGTACCATGTCAGATATGGTAAGATTTTTACCGGATAATTATCTAAATTTTGATACAACGAAATTTAATGCATTGCGTAGATTTCAAAATCATCGATTAGATATGTTTTCAAGTCGAATTGGTTCTGATTTAGAGTATTTAACTTTATCATCTACTAACGATATTTTTTTGGAACAATATTTAAAAAATCCTGGCGCTTTTAATAATAACACTTTAATGCCTAAATATGAACATTTGTTTTATGAAAAACTCAGTCAGGATGAAATTCTCTTTGCCTTAGGGAGTCTTAAAAATAATGTTGGTATTGAAAAATATATTGATAATTATACCAGAGGTGAAGCATTGATATATTATCTAAAGGAGTATGAAAATGGAATTTAGAAAAAAAAATACAGGTAGCAGGAAAATTAAAAAAGTATCTTTGGTTTTTTCAGTATTTTATATAACAACTGTATTTGGTTTTTCATTTGTGACTTTTTGTAATTCAAAAAAAACAAGTTTAAAAGAACAACTTATTGATCATAAAATATCAACATTGATGGATACCACTGAGTTAAACCAAAATGGTGAAAATCCATTGGAAGGTAATGCAGAAGCTATTGCTAAAGGGGCAGTTCATTACTCAACTATGTGCTCAGTTTGTCATGGAACAGGTGCGCAGGGCAGTACTGGTCCAGATTTGCTGGACAATGCATGGTTACATGGGAACGATAATTATGCTACGTATAATATTATAATGAATGGAATTAGACTTGAAAATATGAAGATGAATCCTCCGCGCGGAAAAATGCCTCCCTATAAAAATATTTTAGGATCTCACAAGATACTTGAAATAATGGCATGGCTTGCAGATCAAAAGAGTAAGTTAAAAGAAAATCCGGATAATTAATACAGCAATGAAAATTTAAAATATGTATTGTAATAATTAACTGTACGTAAAATTTTATTCTGAGTTTGAAGATTTAAGTAATTGTATTCAAAACCAATTGAATAAAAAACGCTAGTGCTGACGGGGTTAATGATCGGACCAATTGGGTCGAAAGATATTTCCATCCCGGTAAATAATGTAAAGTATTTACTTATGTTATGATTGTATATACCAATCGGAATTTCAAAAGGTATTTTGACCATAAAATGTTTTCCCAGAAAAGTGTATAAAGAACCTTTAAAACCTATAAAAAGTGTATACGATGGCAATATCCAGTCACTTGTAAGGTATCCATAATGACCGATTTTAAATCCTCCATTGATGTGAAAGATTTTCCATTGAGCTAACATATATTCTATTTCAAAATTACCAAATGAAAAAGGTTGTAATGCGCCATTTTCTAAACGAGATATCCCTGTGTAGTATTGATCCAGGTGTAATATTTCTGGAAAAATACTAAGGTTGGTTACAATATCGTAATTTGACGATGCGGCAGAAAAAGAAATGGGAACTTTAAAAAAATCATGCTTTTTTCCGTTTAAGTCATATCGTTGCCAGTTACCAGAAATATTTAAAGCTAAAAAACCATTCCCGATTTCTTCAGAAAAAAGGTTTCCGGTGTTTGTAATTATATAAAATAATAAAAACCACCTTTTCATGACTTTGCTTTGTATTCCTCAGTTGCTTTTCCACTATCTTCAAGAATTAGCTCCTGTACTGGAACAAATTCAATTTTTTTATCAATTTGAAATTGATTGATAAGAGCATTTTTATTCTCATCTAGCATTTTTTGGTTGATTTGCGACTGTTCCAATAACGTATTTTGGTGATTAACTTGTGTTACATTGACATCAGGGTTTAACGTCAAAGGTACATTGGATATTTTAATCTCATTTTGTATTTCATTTTCTACTTTAGTTACAGGTTCTTCGATCGCAGATTTTTCAATGACTTTTTCATTTGGCAGTTTTTTACTAGAATTTTTTTCGTCGATCACTTCATAAAGTTTAATTTCATCGATGGCGATCTTAAAGTCAGTTTTTTTCCACATATTTTCTCTTATTTGCTGGTTATCAATATTTGCTGCTTTATTGTACCATGAAAAATGAACTAAATCACAGGGTTGTTCAGATATGGTCCATGAGTTTGTAATAAAGAATCCTTTTTTAATGATTTTAACTTTTTCTTGATCGTTATGAATGGTACCCTCGTAAGTTAAATATTTTAAATGATGATTTTTTTGGAGTACAGCTGGCTCATTTAATTTATTTTTCGGCAATTTATAACTAATTAAATAGTTATAATCTGGAGGCAATAAAAAAATATCCAGGTGATTGAGTTCTCGTCGACTACGATAAAAGTGAAATACAATAGAGAATTTTCCAGATACTATTGGTGTTTCTAAATTGTTTAAAGAAAAATTATCAGAAACGTCTGTTAACATATTGATGCAAGCTTATGTATGAGTAGTTTTGAACATTTTTTTATTTTTGAATTTTTCAACTCCAAGGTTAACTATCGTTTTTAGTAAATCAGTAGATTTTAAACCAGTATTTTCCCACATCATGGGAAACATGCTGATGGGAGTAAATCCTGGTAGTGTATTTATTTCATTTAGATAAATAATTTGTGTTTTTTTATCGATAAAAAAATCAATTCTTGCAAAACCGTCTCCCTTGACAGCTTTAAATGATTTAATGGCAAGATTTTGAATCTCTTGTATTTGATCAACGGTTAAGTCTGCAGAAATATTTATTTTTGCTCCATTTTTATCAAGATATTTGGCTTCATATGAATAAAATTCATGAGTAGTTATAATTTCTCCAGGAATACTAACTTTATATTCTGGGTAATTTCCAAGAATGGAAACTTCAATTTCTCTGACTTGTAAACCTTCTTCACATAAGACCTGGTCGTCATAAGAAAAAGCAATATCAAGCGCCTTATTCAGGTCATTTTTTTCTTTAACCTGCGAAACACCAACAGAACTTCCCATATTTGAAGGTTTAACAAAAACTGGCACTTTAAAAGTTTCCATAATTTTTTGAATGACATATTCCGGTTTATTTATCCACTCGTTTCGATCAATTTTAATAAATTTTACCTGCGGTAATTTGGCTTTTTGAAAAAATATTTTTGAGTAATATTTATCCATACAAAGGGCCGAGCTTAAAACTCCTGCTCCTGCATAGGGTATGTCCAAAAACTCCAACATTCCCTGAAGTTTTCCATCTTCTCCATTTGTACCATGAATTATAGGAAAAACAAAATCAACTTCAATCTTTTCGTTTAATGATTGTAAATGACATTTAACACTTTTGACGAGATGACATAATTCTAGTTTAGAAGTAACTGGTTTTGCAGATACAGAATTTTGTTTGTACCATAATCCATTTCGATCAATATAAACCGGTATTACATTGTAGTTACATTGTATAAGTGTTTTTTCAATAAATTGTGCAGAAATACATGATACATCATGTTCTCCGGAGACACCTCCGAAAATCAATAAAATATTATTAATCACTTTACTTAATAGGAATTTATGTTTTGCTCACTCTCATAAATTGTAAAAAATTGATCCAGAGTGGCAAGTTTTAATACATTTAGTACTTCGTCTTTTATATTTACAAGTGCAAATTTACCACCTTTTAATTTTATTTTTTTTTGACCAGCCACCAAAGCTCCTATACCGGATGAATCAAGGTAACTTGTTTCTTTCATATCAATTATAATGGACTGAGTACCACTGTTTTCTACTATATCAAAAATTGCCTGTTTTAACTCGCTTACATTATATAAATCAACGTCTCCAGATACTTCTATTATTTTATGCTTACCTTGATCTCGAAAATTTATTTCCATATTGTTTCCTGTCTTGCAAGTTTTAAAAATCTATTTCAATTAATAATAAACTTTGCTATACCTGATCTTTGTTTATTTTTATAACAATTTAATAATATCAATTTAATAACGTTTAATAAATAGGCAAGCATTTTTTTAATACTTTAAAAATCCTCCGGCAAATTTAATAATCAGGCGTACCATGGAGTAGTACTATATCTGTTTAATTTTTTCTAATTCAATCAGGAAGCTGTTGGCGAATAAATTTTGATTTTTTGTGAAATAAGAAAATTTGTTAAGTATTAACAACGGTTTGTATAGTATATTTGGTACATTTTATGAAATTATTTACACAGATTTTAATTGAGCAGACTTGCCAGGTAGCGCGTCATTATGAAATAACTTTAAAAATGCAATACAATAGAAAGAAATTTAAAAGTATTGGAATGATTTAAGGTGTAAACAGGGAAATTGTCAGGCATTTACTTTAATAAAACCTATATTAGATCATTGAGGCTGTTGTATTCCTGAGTAAAAAGTAATAAAAAAGGATCTTTCGCTATTAAATTATTCTTTAAAAAATATAATTTAAACCATTTTATTTTTTAATGAATTATTTTTCATGTTTTAAGGTGATTCAAGCAGCGTATATCAAGATTGTTTTGTAGAAATTAACGGATCAATGATATTATAAATGATTTGTTTTAACAAAATTATAAAATTTGACCATGTAGAATCTTTTTGTACAGGGCACTTCATTCTTTTGACCAACTTCTTGACGAGCGGTTATTACTATATAGATATACCATATGAAAAATGTTAGGTACATTTTTGTTACAGGCGGGGTGGCCAGTTCCCTGGGTAAAGGCGTTAGTATTGCAGCAATCGGAACTCTTCTGGAATCCAGAGGGTATAAAGTTACGATACAAAAAATGGATCCATACCTTAATATTGACCCTGGGACAATGAGTCCTTATCAACACGGTGAAGTGTATGTAACCGATGATGGGGCAGAAACTGACCTTGATCTTGGTTATTATGAGCGATTTACAAATTCAGCGTTAAGTTATCTTAATTCAGTTTCTACCGGTCAGGTTTATTATACGGTTATTCAGCGTGAGAGAAAGGGGGAATACCTCGGACGAACTGTTCAGGTTATCCCTCATATAACCAATGAAATAAAAAACAGAATTTTGTTACTCGAAAAAAATAATCCAGATATTGACTTTGTTCTTGTAGAGATTGGCGGGACTGTGGGCGATATTGAATCTGTTCCTTTTTTGGAGGCGATCAGACAATTTAGGCTTGATAAAGGTCCAGAGAGAACATTATTTGTCCATTTAACATTATTGCCGACCATTTCTCCGGCTGGCGAAGTAAAGACCAAACCGACGCAACATTCCGTTAAAGAATTGCTTAATCAGGGAATACAGCCAGACATACTCATTTGTAGAGCTAAAAACTACCTTGATGATGAAGTAAAATCAAAGATATCATTATTTTGTAACGTAACCGTAAAGCGTGTTATATCTGCTCCTGATATAGATTATACGATTTATGAGATTCCCAATATTTATCATAAAGAAAAGCTTGATGATGAAATAATGAAATATTTTAAGATTGAAAATACGGATCCCTTGTTTTCTGGAAACCCAACGCTTGAAAAATGGGAAAGTGTTGTCCAGGTTTTTAAAAATCCCGAAAGCATTGTCAAGATTGCTCTGGTTGGAAAGTACATTGTATTATCTGATGCATATCGAAGTTTAAGAGAGGCTCTATGGCATGGAGGTCTGCCGCTTAATTCTAAAGTTGAGTTTATAAATGTAGATTCGGAGATACTTAACTCTAAAAATGTAAAAGAATTGCTTAAAGATGCTCATGGAATACTTGTTCCAGGAGGTTTTGGCGAACGTGGTATATCAGGAAAACTTGATGCCATCACCTATGCAAGGGAAAATAAAATACCTTACCTGGGTATTTGTCTTGGAATGCAATGCGCAGTTATTGAGTTTGCCAGAAATGTATTAAAAATGGAGAATGCAAATTCCAGGGAGTTTAACGCTGATACGATTTACCCTGTGATTGATATTATGGAAGATCAGGTTTCCATTACAGATAAGGGGGGAACGATGAGACTAGGCGCATATCCTGCAAAACTGGTTCGTGGTTCGCTGTTACAGCAAATTTACAATAGCCTTGATATTAAAGAGCGACATCGTCACAGGTTTGAGTTTAACAATCGTTTTCGAAACGATTTTTTAAAATCAGCAATGTTGATCAGTGCGACATCTCCCGATGATAAGCTCGTAGAAGCCATCGAACTTAATCCGAGTGTTCATCCCTGGTTTATCGGGACTCAGTATCACCCTGAGTTTAAATCACAGCCATTAAAGCCGCATCCATTGTTTGTGAGCTTTATAGAACATTCCCGTAAAATGATTTTAAAAAATAAATGAATATAAAATATATTGATTTGATAAAATTACGCCTGTTATTAAAAGTTTGTATTTCATTTAACCGATATTATATTTATAAAATTACGTATAATTATGGAGATACGTAATTTATTGTATAATATTAAAGATACATATACATATTGTAGTGTATGATGCTTTTAATTAAGTAGGTGGTTGTATTAAATTTATTACATTTTTTTGATATTTGCTTTAAAAGTAGAATTATCCTATATTTATAGTATATTTTTTATGCGCTATCAAAAGTATGTTTATAAAATAATAAATTGATGTAGGACAAAATAAAATAAAGAGGATATAAATGAGTAAAACAGTTATGATTATTGATGACTCCGCTTCCATTCGACAGGTTGTGGCGCTAACCTTAAAAGATTCGGGCTATAAAGTAATAGAAGCGGTTGATGGAATGGATGCCCTGTCAAAACTAAGTGGTGAAAAAATTCATCTAATTATATGTGATGTGAATATGCCAAATATGGATGGCATTACATTTGTAAAACAAATTAAGGGTGATATTAAATATGCAAATTATAAATTTACTCCTATAATTATGTTAACAACAGAATCGGAAGAAGCAAAAAAACTCGAAGGACAGGCAGCCGGCGCAAAAGCATGGATTGTAAAACCTTTTTTACCAGAGAAGTTGGTGGTGGCGGTTCAAAGGTTAAGTCTTCCTTAAAAAACTAAAGGCGGTAATATGGAAATTGAGGTTAAAAAAACGGGTGATGTTTGTTTAATATCTTTAAAAGGTGATTTGAATATATATAATACGCCAAATTTTATAAATGAACTCAGTTCTCTTTTTAAAAGCTACAATAAAATAGCTCTGGATGTAGGGAAAGTTGCTGAAATCGATACCGCCGGTTTACAGACGATGATTGCGGCTAAAAAGGAAGCTCTCCTCAATAATAAAGTTTTTAAAATCGTAAATCATAGCCCGTCAGTTATAAGACTAATTGATCTTTTGGGACTTGTTGGTTTTTTTGGTGATAAAATTAAAATTCCAACAGAAGATCGCAATAAATACTCTTTAAAATATGGAATTAAAAAGCAAAACGTACTACCTTCTTTAAATATGGATGAATTATGAAATTAGATGCAGTAAAGCAAACGTTTATAGTTGAATGCTCTGAATTATTGGCAAACATGGAGTCAGCATTGCTGATTTTAGAAAAACAACCACTCGATCATGATTCAATAAATGCAGTATTTAGAGCGGCTCATACAATCAAAGGTTCCTCAGGGATGTTTGGTTATACCGGAGTAGTTGAGTTTACTCATGTCATCGAGAACTTTCTTGAAAAACTTCGTCAAGGAAAATTTACAGTAAATTCAGATATGATAGCCATTCTTTTAAAAAGTGGAGATCATATGTCTGAGTTGATCAGTCTTTACACTAATACAGATAATTATGTAATTGATAAAACGATAAAATCCAGAGGAGACCAACTTCTTGAAGATTTAAGTAAAATACAACCGGGCATGGTAATAAACTCTAAAACTAATGTTCCAAGTCATCATGAAGAAAAGTCAGATAAAGATGCACAAAATTCTTCAAGATCAAGAGTCGCAAATTCAAACTGGCATATTTCACTTCGTTGTACAAATGATATTTTTAAAATGGGTTTAGACCCTGCTTCTTTTATCAATTATTTATCAGAGACCGGCGAAATTATCAATGTATTAACACTTGCTGACGCAATACCTGAATTGGATAAAATGGATGCTGAGGAATGTTATTTAGGTTTTGAAATAACTTTAAAAAGTGAAAAAACAAAAGAAACAATACAAAATATTTTTGAATTTTTGTTGGATAATGCAACCTTGATGATCATAGAACCACATGCAGATTTATCTGAATATGAGAAACTAATAAATTCATTACCACAATCTCGTGAAAGAATGAAAGAAGTTTTTCTTGAATCAGGTGTGTTAACATCTGATGAATTCCAAAAGCTTAATACAAGTACGGATAAAGAAACTCAAAAGGAAGCTGACATGGTTTTAGAAAATGTAAAAATCGAAAGTGAAGGAATTAATCATTTTGAAGAATCATCTATATCTAAAAAAGAAACTTCTACAGGTGATGACAAAATTTCTCGATCAGTTTCAGATACTGCCGCAAATTTTATTCGTATAGAAGCAAAAAAGCTGGATAATTTAATTAATCTTGTAGGAGAGCTTGTTATCAATGTTGCGAACATTAAACAACTTTCAGAGAATAATGGCGATAAAGATATCATTGAAGCTTCATTAACGATGAGTAGGCTTGTGGAAGAAGTTCGTGATTCTGCCATGAACATTCGTATGGTTCAAATTGGAGAAACTTTTAAAAGATTTGAGCGAGTGGTTCGTGATTTAAGTCGGCAAATGGGCAAGCAAATTCAACTTGAAATCAGCGGTGGCGAGACTGAGCTGGACAAGACGGTTGTTGAAAGGATCAACGATCCTCTGATGCATCTTATTCGAAATTCAATCGATCATGGTATCGGAACGCCAGAAGATCGAAAGAAACACGGGAAAAATCCAGTAGGAACTATTCGTATCAATGCTCTTCATGAAACAGGAAACATTGTTATTGAAATAACAGATGACGGCGAAGGACTAAATAAAGAAAAAATACTTAAAAAAGCCATTGAAAAAAAAGTTGCAAAAGCTTCACAAGCCTATAGTGATGAAGAAATTTATAATTTTATTTTTGAACCTGGTTTGTCTACTTCAGATACCATAACGGATGTTTCAGGACGCGGTGTTGGTATGGATGTTGTTCGTCGAAATATTGAGTTACTCAGGGGTTCTATTGAAATTGACAGTCAGCCGCATATTGGAACGACAATGAGAATATCGTTGCCTTTAACATTGGCTATCATTGATGGATTTTTAGTTGAAATTGGATCTGTTTCTTACGTTATACCGTTAGATATGGTTTTAGAATGTATAAATATTTCGTCTGAAGATGAAATCAGTAAAGAAACCGGAAACTTTGTAAATTTACGCGGCGAGGTATTACCTTATTTACGAATGAAAGAATTTTTTAATGTAGATGACGCTGATAGTCAACACAGTCAGGATAATATCATTGTGGTTCGTTATGGAAGTCATAAAGCAGGATTACTGGTTGATCGTTTAATCGGCGAGTACCAGACCGTGATTAAGCCGTTGGGTAAACTATTTAGCAATCTTCATGGCATCAGCGGTGCAACGATACTTGGTAACGGTACAGTTTCATTAATATTAGATATTCCAAAATTAATTAAACATGCCGCAGAAATGGAAATGGTTGGAGAAAAAAATAAAAACTAAGTATATTAGTTTTTATTTTCATTAAATAATCAATCATATTAAAATTTAAGGAGAAACAATGATACAAATTTTAAAAAATATGAAAATTGGAATTCGATTATACTTACTGGTGATTGTTATGGTATCGGTTACAGTCATTATTGCTTTTTTAGGTATTACTGGAATGAAACACATTAATAACGGCTTAGCAACTGTCTATAATGATAGGGTGGTGCCTTTAAAGCAGCTTAAGGAAATTGCAGATCATTATGGGATTGATATACCTGGAGCATTACAAAAGGCAAGACTGGGTAAAATAAGTTATGATGAAGCTATAAAAATTATCAATGATAATAAGGATGATATTAAAAAAAACTGGGATGCATATTTAGGGACGGTTTTGGTTAAAGAAGAAGAACAGCTTGTAGGAATCTTGAAACCTCTCATGTCTGATGCGGATCAATTTTTTGATAAGTTAGTTACAGAAATGAAAAATAATGATAAGGCAAACTTTAATAAGTCTGTTGATGACAATATGTTTACTTACATAGATCCTATTGGTTTGAATATGGATAAAATAACCGCACTTCAACTTGACGTATCTAAAGAAGTATTTAATGAATCAACCGCTCAGTATAACCAAAATTTTATGATTTCAGTAATTGTCGCAATTGCTGGTTTAATCATATCTATTTTTCTTGCATGGTTTATCATTACATCCATTACTAACCCAATCAATCTTGTTTTATCCATATTCCATAATATGGCAGGAGGGGATTTAACAAATAAAATCGAAGTAACTACTAAAGATGAAACTGGACTTTTGCTGCAAGGTTTGGTAGAAATGCAGGATAAGTTTTCAGAAATCATCACTTCTGTGATAGTCAATGCAGGTTCATTGTTAAGCGCAGCCGAACAGTTGTCCAGTACAGCGCAGTCGATGAGTCAGGGTAGTAATGAGCAGGCGGCTTCTGTGGAAGAAACCAGCGCATCGCTTGAAGAAATGTCGGCGAGTATCAGCCAAAACGCAGAAAACGCAAAATTAACCAATGGAATTGCTGAAAAAACTTCCAATGAAGCTGTAGAAGGCGGTAACGCCGTTACTGAAACTGTTGCTGCAATGAGACAAATTGCAGACAAGATCAACATGATTGAGGACATTGCTTACAATACAAATTTACTGGCCTTAAATGCCGCCATCGAAGCAGCAAGAGCAGGCGAACAGGGAAAGGGTTTTGCGGTTGTAGCATCTGAAGTTAGAAAACTTGCTGAAAGAAGTCAGATCGCCGCCCAAGAAATCAGTGAGCTTGCTGCAAGAAGCGTAAATGTAGCTGATAAAGCGGGTCAACTACTGACTTCGATAGTACCCAATATCAAAAAAACTGCAGACCTGGTTGAAGAAATCACTGCGGCTTCAGAACAGCAGGCTACAGGCGTTGTACAAATGAACAGTGCCATGTCGCAATTAGACAAGGTAACTTCAAGCAGCGCCTCGAGTGCAGAAGAACTTGCCGCAACTGCAGAAGAAGTAAATAGTCAGGCACAGGGTTTAAGAGAGACCATGTCATATTTTAAAGTTAATCAAGAAAAAATTCAAAATGGTTTTTCTAAAAATAATGAAAATACAAATAAAAGTTATCAAAATCAACACAGTGCTCAAAGAACAGTTTTACATGATTCATTTTCAGAGAAATCAAAAACAAGTCAGCCTACTCAGAAATTTGCAGATGAAAATGCATTGAAAAGCAATTCCAGAGATAAGAATTTATCTAGTGATTTTGCAAAACCAGGAAAAACAGTTTCAAAATCTCAGAGCAGGGATTTTGAGAAGTTTTAATATAGACCTTTAAATTTTTAAAGAGGATAATGAAATGGCCACAGAAACTGAATTTTTAGAAAAAACAATGATGGATTTGGAAGAAGCCAAGTCTGGAACAAATATGGACAGACAGTTTTTAACCTTTCAAATGGGTCCAGAAGAATATGGAATTAATATTTTAAATGTTAAAGAAATCATTGGATATTCTCAAGTTACTAAAATACCCATGGTACCGGAATACATTCTTGGAGTTATGAACGTACGTGGAAATGTGGTGCCGGTTGTGGATCTTGCGCCTAGATTTGGTTCGTTAACTTCACCTGTTACAAAACTTACGTGCATAGTAATTGTAGAAATTGAAGAGGGTGAAGATGTAACAGATGTAGGTATTTTAGTTGATTCAGTGGAAGATGTAGTTGATATCTCAAAGGAAGATGTAGAATCTGCACCAGGTTTTGGAGCAAAATTAAGAGCTGATTTTATTTCAGGTATAGGTAAAATTGGAGATAGATTTGTAATTTTATTAAACATTGATCGGGTTTTGGATCTTAATGAACTATCAAGATTTGATCAGTATAAAAGATCCATACATATAGAACGTGCTCTGGCAAAAAAAGAGAGTTTAAAAAATAATGAAGATTTGGATTCTAAAAATCAGATGGAAAGGAAAATTTAGTTTTTGTATCCATTTTTAATTTAATGCAACCAAGAAAGGTATAACAAATGAACGAGACAGCAAACAAATCATCAATTAGTGAAAGACAATATCTGACATTTTTAATGGGACAAGATCAGTATTCACTCGATATTATGATGGTGAAAGAAATTATCGCTTATTCGAATATAATGAAAGTCCCAATGCTTCCCGACTATATTAAAGGCGTTATTAATTTAAGAAACAAAGTTGTACCTGTAATTGATCTATCCATGCGCTTTGGCAAGGGAAAAACTGAAATAAGCAAGCTGACATGTATCATTATTGTTGAATTGATAAAAGCTGAAAAAAAAGTAGAAATTGGTATCGTTGTAGATGCTGTTAGCGAGGTTATCAGCCTGGCCACTGATGAAATAGAACAAACCCCTGAATTTGGCGACGATGTTCATGCCGAGTTTATCAGTGGTATGGGAAGAATTAATGATCGTTTTATAATTATGCTTAACGTATCTAAAGTTCTTAATGTTCAAGATTTAAATTATCTTGAAAAGGCCGCAAAAGAGGGAAGTAGTTTGTTATCAGGAAAACCATCAAATTCATAATGATTACTTTACATATATGGACAATGAATACATCAATTATGCGACAACCACTATTAACTTAACTGATAAGGAATTACAGCAGTTTCAAAAATTAATATATGAATGGGCTGGCATACATATGTCAGACGCAAAGCGAGCTTTAATCTCAGGAAGATTATTAAAAAGACTAAGGTTTTATCATCTTCCAAATTATCAGGATTATATCAATATGATTCTGGATCCTCAATATAAAGATGAAAGACAGATCATGATTAATTTACTTACTACAAATGAAACATATTTTTTTCGTGAAAGTCAGCATCTTGATTATCTGCGTGATCATATTTTAGCAAATTTCAAAGGTAATGAAATATTCAGAGTTTGGAGCGCAGCAGCTTCATCTGGTCAGGAAGCTTACTCTATTGCTATGATACTAGAAGAGGCGGGTTTAAATGGTCGATGGGAAATTTTGGGAACAGATATAAATGAAACAGTTCTTGAAAAAGCCAAACGAGGCATTTATCCTCTTGAGGCGTCAGAAAAAATTCCTGAAAAATTATTAAAGAAATATTGTTTACGAGGAATTAATGCAGAATATGGAAATTTTACAGTAATTGATGAATTAAAAAAAAACATACGATTTATCAAGATGAATTTAAATGAGCCATTTACTAACATTGGAGCTTTTGATATTGTTTTTTTAAGAAACGTTATGATTTATTTTGATATGGAAACAAAAAAATCTGTGATAGATCGAATAACCCAGGTTATAAAGCCACATTGTTATTTAATTCTTGGACACTCTGAAAATCTTAATAATATCAGTAAAAGTTATAAAACACTTTTGCCAACAATTTATCAAAAACTAGATTGATGTAATTATGAATGAACCAGAATTTATATTAGAGATATTTTTAAAACCCGGTGAAATGCATTGGGGGGATACAGATACAAGAATACGAACAATTCTTGGTTCCTGTGTTGCACTTTGTCTGTGGCATCCGACGTTAAAAATTGGGGGTATGTGCCATTACCTTTTACCTTCACGCCGTGTGCGAGGTAGTGATGAACCTCTTGATGGTCGTTATGGTGAAGAAGCAATGGAGTTGCTTATGAAGGAACTGGATAAAGCCCATACCAAACCAAAAGACTATCATGTGAAAATGTTCGGCGGATCAAATATGTTTTCAGAAATTGTAAAAGAATCTAACATCAATGTCGGCGAAAAAAATATCCTTAAAGCCAATGAGCTTATGGAAAAACATGGATTTAAAGTTATTTCTAAAGATATGGGCGGTATTGAACATCGCAGTATATTATTTGATATCTGGAACGGCGATGTATGGTTAAAAAAACCAAAAAAAGAAGAGCTCTAATATGCCTAAAATAAATGTTTTAATTGTTGATGATTCAGCGGTTGTCCGCTCAGTACTTTCAGATATTTTATCAAAAGATCCTGCGATACATGTCTATGCTACGGCATCGGATCCAATTTTTGCACAGCGTCATATGGAAAAGCAATGGCCAGATGTCATTATTTTAGATATTGAAATGCCGAGAATGGACGGCGTAACTTTTTTAAAGAAAATAATGTCAGAAAGGCCTACACCAGTAGTAATTTGTTCGACACTTTCTAAAGAAGGTGCAGAAGTTACTTTTGAAGCCATCAATGCTGGAGCTATTGCAATTATCACCAAACCAGAGATGGGGTTAAAGGGTTTTTTAGAAGAATCCAGAATTACTTTTGTTGATGCTGTAAAATCCGCAGCAAAAGCACAAATCAATAAAATAAAAACTATTTTAATTAAACCGCTTGAAACATCTAAATTATCAGATTCAAAACCTCTAGCTTCAAAACAGTTACAAAAATCTGCTGAAAATAAAATTAGTGAAAAATTAACCGCTGATGCGGTTCTGGAAAAAGGTACTGGCCGTGCGATGGCCGTTACTACTGACAAGGTGATTGCTATTGGCGCTTCAGCTGGCGGGACACAAACGTTAGAAATTTTACTTCAGATGGTAAGTAAGACTGCTCATGGAATTGTCATTGTCCAACACATGCCAGAAGGTTTTACGGCTGCATTTTCAGCACGTTTAAATTCTGTTTGTAACATTGAAGTCAAAGAAGCTGAAGACGGAGACAGAATTATTCCTGGACGAGCCATCATTGCACATGGTAACAAACACATGACAGTTATTCGAAGCGGAGCTCAATATCAGGTTAAGGTACTTGATGGTCCACTTGTCAGCAGACATCGTCCTTCTGTCGATGTTCTTTTTAGATCTGTAGCAAAGGAAGTCGGTAAAAATGCCCTTGGAATAATATTAACCGGAATGGGTGATGACGGCGCTAATGGACTTCTTGAAATGAGAGAGGCCGGAGCTCATACTGTCGCTCAGGATGAAGATACCAGTATTGTTTATGGAATGCCGTTTGAAGCCTTTAAACGTGGAGCTGCTGTTGAACAGGCTTCTTTATATGAAATACCGAAAATTATAAATCAATTTAATTGATTAAAAAAGTTTTAAAAATTTTCATAAACCTTATCATTTAAATGCATCGAGTTTATCGAGAAGTCCCGTAACATATAATAAAAGAGTCATACGTGAATAAAGGCCATATTCTGCCTGTTTAAAATAAACAGCCTGCGGCATCTGATCGATTTCTGTTGATACTTCATTTAATCGTGGAAGCGGGTGCATAATGATGATGTCTTCTCTGCATTTTTTTAAAAGATTTTTATTGATGATGTAGAGATCTTTAAATTTTTCAAAAGTTGAATGATCTAAAAAACGTTCCTCCTGAATTCGGGTGATATATCCTACATCGCATTCGGCGAGGGCATCAATGTCGCTGGTTTCTTTGTATTCAATATTTTGATTGGTTAAAGCTTCCTTGTATTTATCGGGCAATCCAATTTCTGACGGACTGATAAATATAAATGATGCGTTGTATTTTGAAAGTAGTTTAATTAAGGAATGTATTGTTCTGCCGTATTTAATGTCTCCTACAAATCCTACTTTAATTTTTTTATGTATGATATCTTTGTAAACTGAAATTGTGTATAAATCCAGAATTGCCTGGGTTGGATGTTCTCCCGCTCCGTCGCCTGCATTAATTACCGGTATGGAAATACTTTTTGCTGCAACTGTAGATGCCCCTTCAACGGGATGGCGAATTGCACATATATCTGCGTATGACTCAAGTACTTTTAATGTATCAAAAAGGGTTTCCCCTTTAGCCAAAGATGAAAATTGCATACCAACTGCAGTTACTACACGACCTCCTAGTCGATGCATCGCAGATTCAAATGAAAGTCTGGTTCTTGTCGATGGTTCAAAAAACATTGTTGCTAAAATATATTCATTTAATATATTAAGTTGTTTATGATTTTTAAGTAGACTTTCTATGAGAGCTGTTTTATTTAAAATCAAGTCGAGATCTGAGCGTGTAAATTGATCTGCTGTTAATATGGACTTTACCTGCATAAAGACACTTTATTTCAATGGTTGTAACTGCCAACATTTTTTCATTTTTATTATTTTCTAAAATTCGTGTTTTTTAAGACAAGCTCTTTACTCAGCATTAGGTGACAGACTTAAACCCTTTATTTTGTCTTTTTTAAAATTTAAGAGATAAACTGCGGTAAGAGATAATGCTCCTCCAAAAATGATGTACAACCCGGGGGTTTCTTTTAAAAAAATAACTCCACTGAAAAGAGCCGTTAATGGGACAATAAAAATAAATGAACTGGCGGCCTTTGATCCTAATGAACGTGAAGCAGCAAAATATATTGTAGTCCCAAAACTTGTTGAAATGATTGAAAGATATAAAATATTCCACCAGAAAAATGAAGGTTGATTAAAGACGGTGGACCAACTAGATGTAGAGGCTGGAATAAAGCTTATAGCTGCAGCTACGGCATGTACATACATGGTAAATTTTAATATAGGTATGCTTTTGCCTGAGTATTGGCTTGTAAGCGTCATAAAGGCCCATGTAAACGATGCGCCCAATAAATATAAATTTCCGCTATGAATTAAATCTGCCCATGATACCTGCCAGATGTGTATCATGATCATTCCGCCGGCTATACCGATAAGCAGGCCTGCTATTTCTTTTTTAACGGGTTTGTAACGATTTATTCCTGAAGCTATTATAAATGTAAGTACGGGATTCATCGTGGTAACAAGAACACCTCCTGCGCCTGCAAGACCATTATGAAGTCCCATAAAAAATAAATAGTTATATCCGCTCATGAATATTCCGCCAAGAACGATAAATTTTATAGCATTTTTATTTAATTTAAAATTTTTTTCAAAAATATATACTAGAGGTATTAAAGAAATAAATGTAAATAAAAATCTAAAAAACAATAATATTTCCGGCGCTTCCCGACCAGCTAGAAATTTTCCAGAAGCCCAGCTTACACCCCACGTCATCATCGCAAGTGTAAGCATGAAGTAAAAAAATAGACGACTCCTGATCATTTAAGGATTGGAGTTTTTAACAAGTTGAATGTGTCAACAATATACTTTATTTTTTGTCTTTATCAACCCAGTCTACCATAACTTTTTCATGACCAATTTTATCAGATGCCAGGTTGGCCAGGTTTACGATTTCTTCTTTACAGCAATCAATGGTTTTTGAGTCATTGACTCGTTTTTTCAGTTCCGAACAAAGTTCCTTGACTGTAATTTCTTTTTTCATATGGATGCTCCGTTATTTATTAATTCTTTTGTTTGTACATTATAATGTTTTAATCCAAGAGCGACAAGTTCTTTTACTGGTCGGCAATCTGGAGAAAGAACATTGCCAGTATGGTTTGCAGCAAGAACACCGCAGCCTCCGCCGCAGGTTAAGCTTACCGCACACTGAGAACATTCAGGAATATTGAATACGTCTCTTTTTTTCCAATCTTTTAATTGCTCTTCGTTTATAATTTCCCCGTTTATAAAATTTCCAAGTCTATACTTTTCTACGCCAACCGAAGCTGTGCATCCGTAAATGTCACCTTTATAATCAAAGGCCCATTCTTTTTTACCGGCAGGGCAGGCGTCAAAAATAGGTTCAGGAAGCTGACCTGTTTCAGATAAAGTTCGGATACCATGAAACTGGGGATTATAATACCTGTATAAAACAGGATGTTTTTCTGCTTCAATAACAAAATCACTCCACATTTCGCTTCTCTCGTAAAGAGGAGTATCAACCTGACAAAAATGAAGTTCATAGTTTCTGCCGAGTGTGGTTTGAAAATGCGATGAAGGGTAATTTAGCCAACCCATTTGTTCAGTGTATTCTGCCAACTTATAGAGTTCATTCATATTGTTTTTATCAACAATAGATCGCAAGTTAACTCTAAATCCGTTTTTTAATGCTTGATCTATGGCGTTTGAAACATATTTAAAAGTACCTTCTTTTTTTTTCGTAGGTCTTCTTTTATCATGTACCTGTTCAGAGCCATCGAGGGTTAACTGAATTTCTTTTATTGAAAATTTATTTTCAATAAAATGCGGTAAATAATTTATGAGTTCATATCCATTGGTAACTATTGCCATCTCATAACCAAATTTTGTGGCCTGCTTCATGAAATACAACAGGTTGGTTTTGTATTCGTTTCCGCCGAGTAGCGGTTCTCCGCCGAAAAGAGTTATGTAAGGTTTTACTTTTTCAAATTTAAACTTTTTATTAATATAAACAAAAAAAGCATCAACAACCTCAGGCTTTAAAACAGAATTTGTATTTTCATATTCTACCTGGTAACAATAATTACAACCGAGATTGCAGACATAGGTCGGAGTAAAAATAATTTGTACCGGTGTATTAGAATATTCGTTTTTAAAACTTTGCTTTTTTTTCTCAACAATGGCTTCCTCATCTGATTGTGTATGGTATAAATAACCGCGATCAATCATTTGAGAAAGCTCAGAGTAGTTGTCCCAGTTTTCTAAATCGTGATGTTTAAGAAATAATTCAGATTCTTCTTTATCCAGTATATCCATTGAACCGGTTAAATAATTTCCAATGATAATTCCATTATTGCTTAAAAGAGGCGTGTGGAATGTATATTTTGAATAATACATAAGCTATCCTTTATCTCATGAACATTTCAATTGAAAAATTTATTTATTATCAGTTCAACGATAAACATTTTTATTTTGTTTATAGTGAAAGCTGTTTTAATTTAGTCGTGACAACCCGAAACAATGGTTGAACTTTTAGCGCAACACTGTGCGACTTTTTTTTCAGGATTTTTTACCAGTTTTTCCTTTTTATCACTTGAATTGTTTTTTAATTCATTTGTTTTAATTTTTTTTATTGTCAGTGGTCTCATCTTTAAACTCCAAAATTTTTTTAATAAATATATTCTTGCTTAATTCATTTTAAATAATAAATCATGTTTTTACGCTTTTTAAAGTAATACTGCGTATTAAAACACCTTTTTTTTCATATGGTAAACTATTATGTAAAATATCAATATTTGTAAATCCTGCCTGTTGTATAGCTAAAAAATAATCATTTTGTGTAATGGCCCCGCCATAACATTGGGCAATGGCCTGAGGGTCATTTGAAATGTATTCTGGTAGTTGCACTTGCGAAACAATATCAGAAACAATAAAACGACCCCCGGGTTTTAAAATACGATAAATTTCTGAATAAACAATTGATTTATCTGATGAATGATTGATGGCACAATTGGAAATAACAACATCGGCTATCGAATCGTAAAGAGGAACGGAGTCTATAGTTCCATTGATAAATTCTACATTTTGTACATTATTTGTATGTTGATATTTTTTAGCTTTATCAATCATTTCTTGTGTAAAATCAATACCATATACATAGTGCGAAAATTTTGAAGCCTTAAATACTTCATTTCCTTTACCGCAACCTAAATCTACTACAATTTCGTTTGCCTGTAAATTTGCCCATGAAAGTACACTTCCACAAGAGAGATTGCTTTCTTCCTCTTTAGCTTCTTGAGAATATCTTGTTTGAATAGCGCTGGCGTTTTGAAAATTATTTTGCATTTTTTTTATTATGTAAGGATTCAATATAACGTTCAGCCTGTACAGCAGCTATACATCCATCCGATGCCGCTGTAATTGCCTGACGTATTGATTTTTCTCTTATGTCTCCGACTACATATACTCCTGGAAGATTCGTTGCCATTTCTGAATTACTAAGAATATAACCCCATTGATTTCGTTGAATTTCTTCCGGGATAATTTTGCCGTTTGGGCTCATGCCAATAAAAATAAAAACACCATCACTGGAGATTGTATTAACTTCTTTTGTTTTTACATTTTCAATGGTTACCGCCATTTTACCGTCAGCTGACTTTTCAAATTTACGCGGTTCAGAATCCCATACAATTTGTACTTTTTCATTATTTAATAAAGTTTCTTGAGCAGTTTTATTGGCCTGTAAGTAGTCAAATTGATGGATTACTGTAATTTTAGATGCAAAACGTGTCAAGAATATAGACTCTTCAACGGCAGAATTTCCTCCGCCTATAACAATCAATTCTTTATCTTCGTAGTATTTACCATCGCATGTTGCACAATAAGAGATTCCTTTTCCTTTAAATTCTTTTTCGCCGGCTACGTTTAATAATCTAGGCTCAGCTCCTGTTGCAAAAATGATCGCGGGAGCAGTTATTATAACTTCATCATCAATTATTACTTCATGCATGTTATTTTTATGTGAAATCTTAACTGATGTAATATCGACAGCTGGAAAAAGCACCGCGCCTGCTTCAAGAACCTGAGTACTCATGTGGTGCATCAGTTCATAACCATGAACGGGCTTACCTGTTCCTGGGTAGTTTGAGATCATATGTGTTGTTGAAACCTGTCCACCCGGCATACCTTGATCTATCACAATGGTTTTTAATTTTGCCTGTGCTGCATATAAAGCAGCTGTAAGACCGCCTGGACCACCGCCAATGATGATGACATCTGCTAAACGATTTATTTTTTCAGCGTGTGTATTTAATTTATTAAATAATTCTATCGGTAAAAGATTCGCAATATGTTCATAGATGGTTTTTTTCCGTATTCCACCGGTTAGGCGTTCTGACATTTCTTTACCATCGGAATAAAATAACAAGGTTGGGCTGGAGCTTACACCAAGTTTTTGAGCCAGCTCTTTGTTGTTTTGTCTAAATATTTTAAAAAAACTGATTTCACTTGAAAATTTTTCAGCAATGGAGTCGAGCTTGGGCGCTAATGCCTCACATGGTGGACATTCTGTTGAGTAAAAATCAACCACTACCGGTTTTTTTGAGGAAAGTACTTCGGCTTCAAATTGATCTGCATTGATTTCTTTAAGATAATTACCCATTTTTTCCTTCTCGTTTTGTATTTGAAGCAGTTTATTGATATACTAAATCTATATTACAAAACTCTAATATATTAACTATATTTATATAAATAAGCCAAAAAAAATGAATTTTAAAAAGTTTTTATTAATATTATACATTAAAAATTTTAAGTAG
>JAOUFY010000046.1 GCA_029857955.1 Spirochaetia bacterium | reverse complement strand
GAATACATTGGCACAGTAACGGTATTACCAAGACCAGGATCCTGGCTTAAAGAAACATTAAATGTGCATTGATTTGCAGGTGGAACGCCTCCTTCTGTTGTGGTTCCTCCTCCGCAGGCGCTAACACTGAAACCAGCTACTTCGTTATCTACAACTGTTCCGTTTACAGATTGAAGTACTCCAAGACTTGCGTAGTTTGTATCTGTTGTAGCCGCGTTGATCGATGATGTTAAGAAAAAATTTAAATCGCCGTCAACAATGGTGTTATCTACTCCGGTTACAGTAATGGTTTGAGGAACGTTCCAGCAACCAACACCAGGACATAATGCATCATTAAAAGTTACAGAAGGCGTAACGGTTGCCCTCCCGCCAGAGGCTATCGCGTTAAAATCAATTTGAACGATTTTTCCTGTCTGAAGGCTTGATTTTAATTGAGCTGTAAAAGTCGCCGTACCGCCGGCTTCATTAAATGAAGGACCTGTTACCTGTGTGTATGTGACGCCTGAAGAGTCATTATCAAAGTCGATTACTTTGACCACCAGAGCCCCTAAAGCTAGTAAATTATATCCAGTAGGGTCGCCGGTAATGGAACTAACCTGAACTTGATAAGCAACTGTTCCATCCGGCAGCGTATCATCAACAGACGTGATCGTAACCGTTTGTGGAATATTGTAATTTGCTGAAGTGAAGGTCAGGGATGTAGTAGCTGCGCCAACCGGAAGAGCAACGGTTGAAAGGGTTGCCTGACCGGCAACACTCATCATGAAATTTACAGTTACGCTACCCGAAACCGGCGCAGAACTCAAACGAACGTCAAACGCCGATGTATGAGGTGTACCTGCTGACTCTGTGGTGTATAAAATAGAGCTTGAACTTATACCAAATACAACGCTTGCTGTTTCGTTATCCAGATTTGTAAAATTTACATCTGTGGGATTTAAAGGTACATATTCAACAGCTCCACTTACGGCCGTACCAAATGTATTTGAGGCATCTTTACCCACATAAACAGTAAAAGCTTTATTTCCATCAGCAACTGGCGGCGTATCGTCCAGACCTGAAACTACCACAGTTTGTGGTATACACCAATTACCCACAGAAGGACAGGCCCCTGTTGTAAAGGTCAGATTTCCGCTACCGACAAATGGTGAAATGATATTACCTTCGCCCGTAGCCGAAGCGCTGGCGGATACAGGTACAATAACATTAGCAGTGGGTTGAGTATTTAGAACAACAGTAAATGATCCGGTTGTAGGTCCGGCTTCTGAAGTTGTTGTATTGATGGGTGTTACTGTAAAACCTGGAGCTCCCACATCAATACTGGTAACGTTTACAATGGGCATAGGCGCCACCCCTAATTGGCTTCCAGCATAACCAGAGTCAAACGGCAAGATAGCAGTTGATGTAATGGCATTAGATGTAATCGTAAATACTTTATTACCATCTGCAATGGCATCGTTTACTCCATTAATGGTAACAGTGTGCGGCGTACTCCAACATGTGGCGCCCGGGCATACACTATCAAACGAAAGCGAAGCCGGTGAATAGGTTGCTTCGCCATTTGCGCCGCCCAATGCAGAATTGAGCGGTATGGTTATAGTTCCATAGGGCTGGGATGTAAGAACCACTGTGAATGTAGCGCTGCCGACTTCAGATACAGATAGCCCCGTTACGGGTGAAACATAGATACCTGCTTTATCGTTATCGAGGTTAGTTACAGCTACAAGCGCCGGCGTTAAATTTTTATATGATAAATCGGTAGTGGTTGTATCCGGCGTCGTTACAATATTATACAAAATGTTGCCATCTTGAAGCGGTGTTGCCAGATCATCAATGCCTGTTATAGTAACCCATTGCGGTGTGCTCCAGTTTAGCGGTGTAAAAGTTAGTGTTGCCGGCGAAACGGTGCCTTCTGCAGTATTCGAAGAAATAAAACCAATAGTTACATTGGCTGTAGGTGTTGAATTTAACCAGACTGCAAAACCTGCTGTAGCTCCGTTTTCACTGGTAGTTAGACCGGCTGTTGGAAAATAAGTAAAACCTGCTGCGCCGCCTGATCCAATGATACAACTAACTGTAACCGAGTCTATATTGCTGTTGTTGATTATACCGCTGTTTCCGCCAATCGTGCATATTCGTGTTGTAGTTTGAGAAAATATTTTTACATCATATTTGTCTCCGGTACTTAATAATGTGTTAAAAGTAAAGGCATCAAATCCGGTTAAATACGCAACAGTCAGATCACTTGCAGGGTTATCATTTAACCGTAATGTAACACTTTTTCCTACATCAAGACCAACGACACGACCACCTACAGTGGCTGTTGTGGTACTTCCAGTGCTATTATTAAGAGATGACTTACTTTTACATGATATAGCAGCGCCGGTTACTAATACCACAACCAAACCCATTTTTATAAATAACTTCAAAAATTTCATGATAAACCTTTACATATTACAATATTCTTTACATATTTAAACTATATCTTATGGCCATTTTTAACTAAAAAAACACAAAAAATTATCTAAAAGTGTAAAAATATACACCTTTTTTTAATAATATTTAGTGTCAACGCATTATATTTTCGGTATTTAAAACGCTAAACTGTCAGAAAAGAGGTATATCCGTTTAGAATAAATTCATTATAAACACCGAGGGCTTTTTGTATTTTGTAGAACCGCAAAACGCTTCTACAAAATTTCTTATTGGCACACGCAAGATGACATCAAATCTACGATAATCAAGACAATCGTGGAGGGGGCAAATAGTCAAAACTACTATAAATGTATTTACAGTCTAAAAAACACTAAATTCGTGACAAATGATGGAATATGATAAAGTAAAAGTTCCCTCTCAAGCTCAGGCGATAGCAATTAAAAACGGGCAGTTAAATGTATCTGATCACCCCATCATATTATTTATAGAGGGCGACGGCGCCGGTTTGGATATCTGGACTACCACTGTAAAAGTTTTAGATGCTGCCGTTGAAAAAGCTTACGCTGGTAAAAGAAAAATTGCATGGACAGAAATCTATGCCGGAGAAAAATCGAATTTAATCTATGGAGCTGACACATGGCTTCCCGATGAAACACTTAATGCCCTGAGAGAGTTCAAGGTGGCTCTAAAAGGTCCATTAAATAATGTACATTCGCTTAACGAAACATTACAACAATCTCTTGACCTTTATACCAGCTTAAAACCTGTTAAATACTTTCTGGGAATTCCATCTCCAGTCAAAAGACCTGAAAATGTAAGTATGGTTGTTTTTCGTGAAAATAGCGAAGGTGTTTTTGCCGGTATTGAATTTGAAGCAGATTCGATCGCCTCAGATAAAATAAAAAATATTTTAGAAGAAGAAGGTTTATTAAACAAAGTTCGTTTTCCAGATAATGTTTCCTTTGGAATAAAACCTGTTTCAAAAGAAGGTTCACAACGCCTGATGAGAGCGGCCATCACATATGCCATTAAAAATAAGCTTCCATCGATTACCATTGTACATAAAGCAAATACCATGCTAACCGAAGACTACTTTGTTAAAAGAGCATATGAGGTAGCAAAAGATGAATTTTCTAAAGAAACCATCTCATGGGAAGATTGTGGAGGCAATCCTCCTCCCGGGTTGATACTAATTAAAGATATCGATGCAGAAACTTTTTTACATCTATCTTTAACCAAACCTGAAGATTATAGCGTTATTGTCGCAATGAATTTAATCGGCGGTTACATTTCAAACGCTCTTAATGCCCAGGTAGGAGGAATTGGAATTGCTCCAGGAGCTAATATAAACTTTGAAACCGGTCTTGCTATATTTGAAGCAACTCATTGTGCTGCGCCTAAATATGCCGGTCTAAATAAAGTAAATCCATTATCACTTATTCTTTCAGGTGTTATGATGCTTCGTTTTATAGAATGGGATGAGGCTGCTGACAATATAGAAAACGCGATAAAAAAAGTTATAGCCCAAAAAACAGTGACTTATGATTTTGCGCGTTTTATGGATGGCGCTAAAGAAGTAACCTGTTCTGAATTTGGCGAATTACTCGTAAAAAACCTTCCTTAAAATTACAAATTTAAATTTAATCTTTATAAATGTCATAAAATTACCGAATAATTATTATGTTTTGGATGATGATTAAATGAATATCGCTTTAAAAAAAATGATAAAAAAACCCGTCAAATATTTTTTTTGCTTGAAATCATGATTCAAATTAGAATGACGCATTTAGCCTATATGTTTTTACTGCGGGTGTGGTGTGTCCACATGAGAGAAATTAACTCACCGTATACAAAATTAGGCAAGATGTTACTAAATATTAAACATGGGGGGTGAAATGGCAGGAAAAGATCTGGGTACACAAAATGTAATTGAAAGTGTCCGAATGGAACACGCACATAAGTTGGATAAAGGAATACATATTTTAGCTGATATGTATGATGTAAGAGGCGGACGAACCGAAATGGTTGACGCAAAGGTGCTAGAAGAATTTTGTGAGGAAAAGGTAGCCAGTGTGGGTTTAACCCAGGTTGGAAAACTGTTTTATCAATTTCCCGGATCGGGCGTTACCGGAGTAATTTTACTTGCTGAGTCGCATGTTGCAATACACACGTGGCCGGAAAAAGATTACCTGACGCTTGATATCTATGTTTGTAATGTGACTCAGGATAATACGAAAAAAGCCCGCAGGCTGATGGAGTATTTTAGTGATCTGTTTACGCCTGGTGATATGATTCATCAGGAAGTTGAAAGAGAATAAAGTTTAGGGTAAACCGCCATTAAAACGTTGGTAATCCTTATCAGGATAACGACTAGCGTTTTGCGGCGGTTACCTTCACAATAAGCCGTGATGTTCTTGTAAACCAAACATCAGGTTTAAATTCTGAACCGCCTGACCGGCGGCTCCTTTTTGAAGGTTGTCAATCGCTGCAATGATTTGCAGCATACAAGAGGATTGATCATAATAAAAACTAAAATCAAGGTAATTTGTTCCCTGTACATTTCGAAGCTCAATTTTTTCAGGATTCTCATAAAAACGTATAAATGTTTCTTTTTCAGAAATACTTTTCATTTGCAAAATTAAATCGTCTGTATTTAAAGCTTTATTCAAGTTTTTAAAATATACATACGTATTTGTCTGTAAACCCCGAAAGAGCGGTAAAAGATGAGGCGTCATGTTTAGCAAAACCGGTGTTGAAAATATCGGAGCTATTTGTTCTGCAATTTCGGGTATATGCTGGTGAGTTTTTATTTTATAAGATCGGAAGTTTTCATTGGTTTTTGAATAAGGAAAACTGTCTTTTTCTTTTCTACCTCCTGCACCGCTGGTACCTGATTTGGCATCGACAATGATTCTGCCATCTGAATCTTTAAACAAATCTTTATAAACTTTTCCCATCAGTAATATTGGTAAGATCGCAGAAGTAGCATAACAACCAGGATTTGCGACAATTTGGGCATTTTTAATGGCTTCACGATTTATTTCGGTTAACCCATACACGACCTTTGGCAGTAATTCCGGGCTGGTATGTTGAAAGCCATAGTATTTTACATATAGCTCCGGATTGCTTAAGCGAAAAGCCCCCGAAATGTCGATGATTTTGTATTTACTCGAATGTAACTTTTCAATCCAGAACATCGAAGCTTCATCAGGAACAGCAAGAAAAATAACATCTAAATCAGGAATATCGTCTTTGCTTTGCGGGTGCGCAGAAAATTTTAGCTTTTCGTAATCAGGATGTGCCAGTTCCGGAAATGCTTCGTTAAGCGAAATTCCTTTATAAGCGTCTGATGTTATCCATCCCAGATGTACGCCCAAATGTCGTGAGAAAATTTTAATGAGTTCTTGGCCGGTAAATCCCCCTGCGCCGATAATTCCAGCTTTTACAGTATTTGAACTTTTCATATGTTAATTCGTAACTTAAGATCAATGACCTACGTGCATACTCTCATCACCTTTTCCGTGATGAGCGTGTGTCGGATGTTCTTCAAGCGATGCAGAAAATACCGCCTCAAAGTATTCACGATTAAGTTTCGCAATATTTTTTAAAGTAATCCCTTTGGGACATTCATATTCACAGGCTCCCGCATTGCTGCAATTGCCAAACCCTTCTTTATCCATTGCCTTTAAAATACTTTCAACCCTGTGATGCTTTTCTGGCTGCCCCTGCGGTAATAATGCCAGATGTGAAATTTTGGCAGAAACAAAAAGATTTGCAGAAGCATTCGGACATGCCGCAACGCATGCGCCGCAGCCGATGCAAGATGCCGCAACAAAAGCTTCATCAGCAATGTGTTTACCGATAAGAATAGAATTGGCATCAGGAACACCTCCTGTATTTACAGAAATATATCCGCCGGCCTGTAAAATTCTGTCAAATGCGGATCGATCGACCACCAGATCTTTTATAACAGGAAATGCTTTTGCTCTCCAGGGTTCAATCACCAATGTTGTAAATTTTTTCAAATGCCGCATGTGCAGCTGGCAGGTTGTGATACCCTTCAGCGGTCCATGAGCTCTTCCGTTAATGACAACGCCGCATGAGCCGCAAATGCCTTCGCGGCAGTCATGGCTGAAAGCAACCGGTTCAAAACCTTCATGTAACAACTTTTCATTTAAAACATCCAGCATTTCAAGAAATGACATATCTTCTTGAATATCATTTAATTTATAGGTTTCAAAAGCGCCTTTTGCTTTTTTTGATTCCTGAGACCCCTGTCTCCATATTTTTAATGTAATTTCCATTTTATTCCTGTTTTAAAACCCCTTGGGGTAATGTACTGCTGCGTGTGCCAATATGCTTTATCAGGTTCAGGATACCTGAACCTGATAAATGAAAAAAACCAACCTTGTTTATTTATAACTGCGAGTACTGGGCTTAATATCTGTAAATGTTAGTTTCTCCATATTTAATTTTGGTTTCTTTTTTGGTCCCGTATATTCCCATGCCGCTACGTACGAAAATTTTTTATCGTTACGTAATGCCTCGCCTTCTGGAGTCTGGTATTCTGTTCTAAAATGACCCCCGCATGATTCATTTCTCTGAAGGGCGTCTTCGGCCATAAGCTCGGCCAACTCAAGAAAGTCTGAAAGGCGACCGGCTTTTTCAAGCGATTCATTTAAACTTTCACCTGATTGAAAAACTCTGAGATTATCTGCAAATTCGTCTTTTAACGATTTTATTTCGTTAATTGCCTTTTTTAAGCCGACGGCATTACGCGCCATACCGACATAATCGCGCATAATAACGCCAAGTTCACGATGAATTTCATCTGGACTTTTCTGCCCTTTCCTGGAAATTAATTTTTCAATGCTTTCATGTATTTCTTTTTCGGCTTTTTTAAATTCCGGCGAATCTGCTGGCGGTTTTTTAAAACCAGATTTAGACGTTTTCGCCATTTGCGAAAGATAATCGCCTATTGAATAAGGAATCACAAAATAACCGTCAGCAAGACCCTGCATCAAAGCGCTTGCCCCGAGACGGTTGGCGCCGTGATCAGAAAAGTTAGCTTCGCCCAAAACAAACAAACCTTCGATGTTACTCATTAAATTATAATCTACCCAGAGACCCCCCATTGTATAATGTGCTGCTGGATATATCATCATTGGAGTTACATAGGGGTCGTCTCCGGTAATCATTTCATACATTTCAAATAAATTGCCATAACGAGATTCAACTTCTTCTTCGCCAAGACGCTTTAACGCATCTTGAAAATCCATGTAGACAGCAAGACCGGTTTTACCGACTCCATAACCTTCATCGCACATTTCTTTTATATTTCGTGCGGCTACGTCTCTGGGAACAAGATTACCAAACGAAGGATACTTTCGTTCTAAAAAATAATCCCTCTCATTGTCCGGTATTTCAGATGGTTTTCTAGGGTCTTTCTTTTGTTTGGGTACCCAGACACGGCCGTCATTTCGTAAACTTTCGCTCATTAAAGTAAGCTTTGATTGGTACGATCCCGATGCCGGTATGCACGTCGGGTGAATTTGAGTAAAACATGGGTTGGCAAAATACGCGCCTTTTTTATACGCCCGCCATATTGCCGTAGCATTACAATTTTTAGCGTTGGTTGATAAATAAAAAATATTGCTGTAACCGCCCGAAGCCATAATTACCGCATGTGCCGAATAAGATTTAATTTCGCCATTTAACAAATTGCGAACTACAACTCCGACTGCACGTCCTTCTACTAAAACCAAATCAAGCATTTCATGATAAGAATATACTTTAACTTTCTTTTTTTGGATTTGCCGGTTTAAAGCTCCATAGGCGCCTAAAAGCAACTGTTGACCTGTTTGACCTTTGGCATAAAATGTTCTTGAAACCTGGGCGCCGCCAAAAGAACGGTTATCCAGAAGCCCGCCGTATTCTCTGGCAAATGGTACGCCCTGAGCAACACACTGATCTATGATTTTTTCGCTAATCTCTGCAAGACGGTAGACGTTGGCTTCTCTTGCGCGAAAATCCCCGCCTTTGATGGTATCATAGAACAAACGGTGAACATTATCGTTATCATTTTGATAATTTTTTGAGGCGTTAATTCCGCCTTGCGCGGCAATGCTATGCGCACGGCGGGGGCTGTCATTGTGAGTAAATACTGTTACGTTATACCCCAGTTCGGCCAGTGAAGCCGCCGATGATGATCCTGCCAAACCGCTTCCAATCACTATAATATCAAATTTTCTTTTATTAGCAGGATTTACCAGTTTATAGTCAAAACATTGTTTTTTCCATTTTTCAGTTAAACTGCCCTGTGGTATTTTTGAATCCAATGTACTCATTGAAGTGTTATTTTCTCCATATAAATATAGAATGGAATTAATGCAAAAAGTCCGGGAACAACCACTGCGTAAAATAATCCGATTATTTTAATGAGTGGCGAATATTTATTATGATTTAAACCAAACGATTGGAATGCGCTTTGGAATCCATGCATAAGATGAAATGAAAGTAAAATCATGATGAAAACATAAAATCCTGTGTAATAAATATTTTGAAAGGCCATAACAACACTTTCATACATGGTTAAATTAGAATCCATAATTCGATGGGCATAAAAAAATGTTTTTAAATGGATTAATAAAAATATTAATATAAAACTGCCAGTTTCTATCATGTGCCTTGAAAAAAAAGAACTGGTTATGTTTGATTTTACCGCATATTGTTTGCCGCGCGCATTTTTATTTTGAATGCTTACGGTAATACCGAAAATGATGTGTAAAATAAAACCTGCAAATAAAAATATTTCAATAACCCGAATGAGAACATTTGTCAGCAGCGATTTCGAATAAGCGTTAAATGCCAGCCCGCCATCATGTTTTAGCAACAACATATTGCCAAATAAATGAACCATTAAAAACATAATCAAAAAAAATCCGGTAAATCCCATTAAATATTTTTTACCCGTAGATAACGAAACTGCATCGGTAAGCCATCTTAATGAATTTTTATAATTTTTTATTTGATAACTCATAATGTTAAAAAGAGGGCAAAATTGCCCGCCTGGAGTTTTCCTTTGGCAGGTTTTAATCTGCCTCTATTTGTCAATTAGGCCATGAACTACGCCCGCCCAAGCCTGTTTTATGTTTGATAGATTATAACCGCCACCGCCGACGGCAAGCATTTTACCGCCGCAATATTTATTTGCAAGATCTGCCAAATCTTTACTTGCTCTAGCATGGGTATCCGGTGAATATTTTAAATGTGCCAAAGGATCACCGGCAAGACTATCGGCGCCGCATTGAAATAATATAAATTCCGGCTTATTTTTATGAAGAAATTCAAGCACAGATTGCCATGCAACCAAAAATTCGACATCGCTGTCTCCAGGATTCATTTCAATATTTAATTTACTGCCTTTTGCTTCGTTAATACCGGTTTCATCAGATGAGCCAGTACCAGGAAACAAATATTGACCGCTTTCATGTATATCTGAAAAAACAACTCGCGGATCGCTTTCAAAACCGTAAAAAACCCCATCGCCATGATGAGCATCAATATCAACATAGGCAACTTTTTGTAATCCATATACTTGCAGAAGTTGCTCTATTACAACTCCACAATCGTTAAATACACAAAAACCAGATGCACGATCCCGTCTTCCATGATGAAGACCTGCAATTGGAATAAATACTTTTAGAATTTCTCCAGACATGATTCGGTTTACAGCGTCTACAGCAGAACCTACAACGTAGGAGGCTGCTTCAAAAACACCTGGAAATGCCGGAGTATCTCCTGTATCCAGATATCCGAATCCCTGCTTTGATTTTAACTGAACCATCTCGATGTAATTTTCTGTATGAAACATCATTAATTGGTTTTTTTCAGCTAAAACTGGTTTATGCAGTGTTATTTTATTTAAAACAGGATCAGCGTTTACTTCTTCCATAAAGGCGTCATGCCTGGATAAGCCGAAAGGATGTCCTTCTGGAAAACCATATGCTGCCAGTTCTTTGCCCGCATATATTTCAAATTTTTTACTCATTTAACCTTTTAAAAAGTAGAAGTGAAGTAGAAGTAGGTTGCAATTTATTTTATGTATTTACTTCGATTTTGTCCTCTGCAGATGATTCATTTTTACTGATATGAAATTGTGTAACCTTTTTCTGCAGGTCATTTGCAAAATGCAAACCATGATCTGCATTTGTATTTAATTCTTTAACTGACTCTAATGCGGAAGTAATAAATTGCTCTGTTAATGTAATAGCTTCCGTCATTGCTTTTATTCGGTCACTTTGAGCATCGGTTAATTCTTTCGTTGAATGTGCAATTGATTTAATATCCCCGACCTTCGTTTCGAGAGTATCATAATTACTTAAATCTTCTTTTAAATTAAAAATTATTTTTCCGAAAACTTTTTCGATATCATCAACTCCATTTAATAAAAATATAATGGTTTGTACTCCCTTAAGGATTTGATCTGTACCATCCTTCATTTTATCGCTGCTTTTTTCAAGAAGCAGCTCAATATTCCTGACATTTTTTTTAGTTTCTTCTGAAAGTCGCGCAATTTGTTGTGCAACTACCGCAAAACCCATTCCCAGTTCACCGGCACGCGACGCTTCAATAGATGCATTTAATGAAAGCAAATTAATTTTTTCGGCAATTTCATTTGTAAAATCCATCACATCTGAAATTTCCTGAAAAGTATTGAATAATACCTCCATAGTATGGCGCATATCAGATAATGATTTTTCTCCTATTTGCGCATTTGTTGCTGTTTTTCGTATACCTTCGGTAAGGCTTTCGAGATTTTGAATGACTTCACGGGTATCTGTATTAACTGTATGGATATTTTCTGTTATCAAAACTATATCTTTGTGATTTTTTTCCGACGATTCGTTTAACCTGTCATTGATTTCTTTTAACTGTAAACTGTATTTTGATATTTCTTTAATAATATTTTGCTCTTTTTGAGTTGAATGTCCGATTTTTTTGGTAGTTTGGTGTAACCTTTTTGATGAATTTAATACATCTTCAGAAGTTGAATCTATTTCATAAATAATCTGCAGCAATAGATCTACCAGTAAGTTAAAATTAACGGCAATACTGCTAAACTCATCTCTGTTTGCCAGATGAAGTTTTACATTTATATTTCCACCGCTTAATATTATGTTATTTAAAAATTCATTTAGCTTTTTTACAGGACTAAGAATTTGATTTCTTAACATTACATGATTATAGATAAAAATACTTATTATAAAAACCCCTAGTATTACACTTTTTGTAAACAATATGTATATTACATCCTGATTTTGATCATTTTTAAGAAATATGAGAAGGTAGGTACATACGGTTACCATGAAAGTACCAATGATATTTGGTATCGAAATTAAAACAAATTTAGATTCAATATTTAAGTCATTAAAACTGCCGGAGATCGGTATATCTTCCGTACTTTTTTCTAGAAGATCTAACATGGAAATAAAAAAAGGCGTTGATACTATAAAAATCAAGGAAAGCCCAAATATCCATTCTATGAAAAACTCAAATGTCAATATGCCATATATATTTGTCTGAGCGCTAAGTGGTAATATGATGCCAAAAACCGGTAAAATTATTATGTAAAACTTCGGCAGATAATTTATAGCTCTTTGAGCATTAAAGACATATTTTTTACCAACCTTTTGATAAGCAATTTCAATATCAAAAAATAATTTATTTATATATATATAAACCCCGATGTTAACTGCTATATATAATATAAAAAACACCGGACTCATTTTTAAAATTGAGCTAATTGAATAAATGCCAATGTACATACCTGCAAGTATCCAAAATAACGGCGGAATAATAAATCCTCCCAGATAAAGTAATTGAATGTTTGATCTGTTAAATTTATTCATTTTTTAAATTCATTTAGACAATAATGGTTTTTACAATATTGTTGCTTGTTCAGATTTTCGGTTTAATTTAACATAAAGGTTACTATATTTTTTGTGTTAAATGATTTTTATATGATATGATTTTACTGAAATGTAAAAGAAATTTAAATATAAAACAAAATCATTAGTATTTGATCAAAGTATAAAAAGAATATTTAAAAGTTTTAAAATTATGTTATTACTATAGAAAAAAATAGATAATTAACGAAAATAATTTGCCGATAATGTAGATTAGGGATATTTAAATATTATTTTATAAGTCATGAAAAAAATTGAAGTAAGTAAGCTGCATCCTGGTATGGCATTTGATAAACCTGTTTATATCGATCGCGATAATAAACTTGTAAATGCTTTTGAAGCATTAAAGCCGTCTGACATTGATAGATTGAAAAAGTGGAATATACTGGAAGTAGAAACTGACGGTTCTCCGGCAGAAGCAAAAATTATTGAAAAAGAAATTGAAATAGAAGGACAGGAGAAAATCGATATTGAAAAAGCAAAAGCCGAACTTAAAAAGGCAGCAGGAGCTAGAGACGAAGTCCTGAAATTAATGGAAACAGGAGGTAAATTAATTGTAGAATCTTATGAAACCCTGACGGCTGAGAAGCCGTTTCAAATGAGCACTCTGCGAAACCTGGCTGAAGACATTGTTACGCTATCAACAGATAATCCGCTTGCATTTATTAACACTTATTATCAGAATTATTCCCCCACACCCTATTCACATTTAATGTTTAGTGCTGTTTTTGGGGCTTACCTGGCAAATGCTATGGCATTTTCCGTACCTAAAAATATAGAGTTGACCTTTTCAATACTTTTGATGGACGTTGGAATGGCATCGCTTCCACTATCAATAAAAATGAAAGATGGCAAACTCAACGACTCAGAGAAAAATCAGCTTCAAACTCATCCGCTTCTCGGATATCAAATACTAACCCAGTTTGCAAAAGTAAAAAACAGCGTTTCTATGGTTGCTTTACAACATCAAGAGCATTTTGACGGTTCTGGTTATCCGCGACGAACCAAAGGTGAAGAAATCACAGAATATGCCAGAATTGCCGGAATTGTAGATTCCTTTGGAGCACTGCTTGAAGAAAAATCTTACAAAAAGAAAAAACTGCCATATGAAGCGATGAAAGAACTGCTTGCATATGGATTATCACGTTATGATCCAAATTATATGAAACAATTTTTATTTAAATTTTCCGTGTATCCGGTTGGTTCACTTGTAGAACTATCAGACAAATCGTATGCAATGGTCATTCGATCCGGGCATGAAAAACCAATGCGTCCCCTTGTGTATGTCTATAGAGATAAAAATGCTGTTTCCCCTGCAAAAATGAAGTTTATTCATTTACTGTATCAACAAGAGTATTACATCACGAAACCAGTATTGCCAGAAAATGCTTTTTTTGATTTTGATGAAGAAATGGATAATATATTAAAAAAATCTTAAATGATGTCTATTTCTGATAATTGTTTTAACAAATGCTCCGTTAATCCGGAGTCATCTTTTCTCTGTTTTGTTTTTATTTTGCGTTTAAAAATATAATAATAAAATTTTAAAAGTTATTTACTTTTTCATAAGCTGAAAAAACATAAGAATAAAATCTTCAGTATGGACGATATTAAAATTATGCGAAAATCTGGTGTTTTAATCATGGTTTTATTTCTTAGCTTTTCATTGTTTTCACAGGACAATGTCAATGATTTGTTTAAACTTGGCGAAAAATATTTTTTTCAGAAAAAATATCCAATTGCAGAACAAACGTTATTAAAGGTTATTGAACAAAACCCTTCTCATCCCAAAGCATACTCATATCTAGGTGATATTAATTTATTTAATCGCCAGTATAATAATGCCTTGAAGTACTACAATCTGGCAAAAAATTTATCTGCTCGGCCAGGATATGAATATTTTCGTATCGGACAAATTTACCTTGAGTTAAAAAATAGTGAAGAAGCATTAAATAGCTTTACTACAGCTTATAGCGTAGACCCCTCTTTTAAACCGTCATTATATCAAATTGGTTATATTTATTTAATTTATAAAAGAAATAAAAGTAAAACTATTGAATACTGGAAAAAATTTATTAACGAAGCGCCTGATGATGTTCAATATGAACAGGTAAAAAAAGCTATCACCATGCTTGAAGATTCAAGTTGCGAAATACCTGGAGAAAACTCCGGAATAAGTATGGAAGAAGTTTTAATGAATTGCGGGGCTATTGTAAAACCAGAATTTGCTGAAACCCATGATAAAGGGGCGGGTTCTGAAAATCAAAAAGTCAACAATGATACTGAAGAACTTTTGAACGACGCCCCTAATGGTTTTTAAACTTTTTCAAAGTTAATGATTACATCTTTAACTTTATAACCCGACCCCATTTGTTTTTTGAGAACTGTTGATGCCGCCTCAGAAAGTTTTCCGGTTGTTTCTTCATTAGTACGAACATCGATCAATTCATCGCTGTTTTCCTCATGAAGATGAAAATGTTGTTCGTTTTTTGTATCAAAGACTGTAGAAATTGAACCTAAAGAAAGTTTTCTGACAATTCCATTTTCAATAAACAAGTTAAGGTTATTATAAACCGTCGCTCTTGAAACTTTTGGAAAATCATCATTTACCATCTTAAATACCACTTCAGGGCTTAAATGTTGATCTTTTTGTATCAACTTATAAAGCATTTCTACCCTTTGTGAAGTTGGAGATATTTTCTTTTCTTTAAGAAAATTACTTACATCCTGTTTTGTTTTTAACATAAAATCCCCTACTGTTATTTTATCTAAACTATATATATTTTAGACGAAATATAGATTTATTATCAACATAATATCAAGAAAAATTTATACTTTTTGCCAACATTATGTAACATCATGAATGACATAATGCGACATAATGTAGTTATGTAAAGCATTTAATATATATTTTCCGAAAAATATTGTGTTAATCTCAGATTAAATAAAATCTAAATATATTTTATTTCAAGTATTATATTTCACCTTTATATATCCTTGTTATTTTAAAAATACACGGTGTCAATCTTTATAAGGTTTTTATATGGACTCATAAAAATTTGATAATCGATTACAGAGAGTGATGACTTCAAAGAAAGTTGCCGCATTCCTGCAGCAAATGGTTACATCTTATTATATAAAGTTTACAATGCCGTCAATACTTTAGAATTTGTTTAGAGTGCGTCCCAAACTTGGGCGCGCTCTTCCGGTACAGGGATGTGCCGGCATTTGTGTGAGCTGAGCGCACAAAAATACAGCTTAATATGAAAACCAAATGAGTGGCTACTTCTTGGTAGAAAGGTGAAGTTTTGACGTGTGAAACGCATCAAACAACCCGAGTTTACCAGGAAATAACTGCCCCAAACTAAAGAAATGGTATACTCAAAAAACAACGAATTGAATTCTGCTTTAGATAATAATTTAGTACGACAATACAGACCGAGAATTTTATTCTCAGCAATTAATGGCGGCTCAGGAAAAACTTTTATCACAAGCGGTGTTATCGCGGCTTTATCTGCAAGGGGATTAAAAGTTCAGACGTTTAAAAAGGGGCCCGATTATATTGATAGCAAATGGCATGCGTTGGCAAGCGGCAGAAAGTGTTACAATCTTGACTTGTATTTATTTAAAGATCATGTAATAAGTTCCTTATTTGAAAAATCTGCTGATGCTGATCTCTCGATAATTGAAGGAAATCATGGTCTGTATGATTCTATAGATTCAGAAGGATTAGGTTCAACCGCATTTTTAGCAAGACACACTCAAACGCCTGTCATTTTAATTGTAAATTGCCATAAAATGTCTAGAAGCGTTGCGGCAATGATCAACGGATTTGTAAATTTTGAGAAGGATACAAAAATTGCTGGCGTTATATTAAACCAGGTATCCGGCAAAAGACATGAAGATAAAATTTTGGAAGCTATTGAAATAAATTGTTCTGTTGAAGTGCTTGGTGTTGTCTATAAAACAAATTCGGTAAATCTTGAGCAAAGGCATATGGGTATCATCACAACTGAAGACAAACCAGAAGTAAAGGATGTAATGAAAAAACTTCAAAATATTGCTGAAGAAAGTATTCAAATCGATAAACTAATTGAAATTGCAAATCAAACCCAACCGCTGATTTACCATAGACAAAATAAAATTATGGAGTCAGTAAATGTAATTGTTCGAAAAGAAAAATCAATCACCATTGCTGTGGCTCGTGATGCAGCATTTAATTTTTACTATCCTGATAACCTTGAGGCTCTGGAAAACGAAGGAGCTAACCTGATTTATTTTAGCCCCATAAGTGATGCGACAATACCAAAAGCCGATGGTATATACATTGGTGGAGGATATCCTGAAATTTACGCACTGGAGCTATCTCGAAATCTAAATATGAAAAAAAGTATTTTTAATTTATGTGAAAATAATCTCCCCATATTCGCAGAGTGCGGTGGAATGATGTACATGTCAGAAAAAATAATATGGAATGACATTGAACACGAAATGGTGGGAACCATTAAAGGCAATAGCGTTATGCATAAAAAACCTCAGGGTAAAGGTTATGTAGAGTTAATCAGGGAAAATAATGCAATTGATAAACCGACACTGTGGGAAATTCCAGATGGAACAATATCACGAGCACATGAGTTTCATTATTCGGTTTTAGAAAACCTCGCTGAAAATACAGATTTAATTTTTACCATGAAAAGAGGAGCCGGTATAATAAATCATCATGACGGAATCATTTACAAGAACTTGTTAGCAACCTATACCCACTTTCATAGTCTTGCCTCACCCTGGTGGGCTCCAGCTTTTGTAAACGCCTGTCAAAAAAATAAAGATAACCGCTGATTTAAATTTTCTGCCATGACTAAAGTAATGTAGAATACTATATTAACGAAGACCTGCCTGATAACATTGTTCAAGTACAACAAGATTATAATTACCTTGAAGGGAATAAATAATTTTATTTTGAGAGCACTCTGTTGTAGTTACGGGATCCAGATTTGACCATACTTTAAAAAATCGAATTTCATTTTCATTTAAAATATGCAGCTCAGGATATGCCATATTCATGTGCAGATAAATACGAGCAATATCGCCATGAACCTCTTTTGGAGGATCAACAACTCCATTTTTAATCTTAAATGAACATGTGCCATAAGCTGTACTATCCATGTGAATATCTCCAAAAGGATAATCGCTGCGATCATTATTAATTTCACCAATGGCAGGACGTAAATTATGTAAATCGTTGTAGGCCATTATGCAGACAGGGTTATGTTCTGATGCACATCTTCTTCCTTTAAAATGTTTACCTTTATGATTAACACAGGCATTGCTTCCTTGTGTCCACTCAAGTGTTTTACCGCACAGTTTATCTGCAGGAACGACATGTTCAATTTCAACATGCGTTGCCCTGTTTTTATCTTTTCTTATATGATATCCGCATTTTTGAATATCTACAATTTTATTTTTATCAAATGGGCAACTGCAATAAAAAGTAATTTTTTCTGAAGAGTTTTGCCTGGAAATTTGAGAGGCTACATTAAAAACAGCTTTTTTCGCGTCTGAAAATTTTGTAAACTTATGATTGCGGATATCTTTTATATTTTCACAATTTACTTCATTTAACTTTAGAAATAGCGCTCCTAAAATAATTACGCTCGTTATTATTATATTTACAAATATTTTATTTTTGTTTTTCACAAAACTTCCTTATTACTTAAAATTTTATATCAATGAAAAGTATTTTTTTCTTAAGAATTGGTTATTTTTCTGTTTAATATAAATTTTTTGGTTTCAATATCCAATCGATCTAGTTCAAGATTTTTTTCTATCTCTTTACGAATATTTTTTGCGGCTCCCGGGCCTTTACCGAAAGTCGAAACAAATATAGAAAAATTTTCACGTTGAATAACGGAAGGAGAAATAAAGTCCGAAAACTCCCTCTTATCAACAAAATTAATCAGTGCATTTTGTTCATGAGCATCTCTACGGATTTCATTTTCTATTTCAGGGTTATTTATTCCTACGTATACAATTGAATATCCTTGCAGATCACCCTTTTGATATTTCTTTTTAATTAAATGTATCCATGATTTATTATAAAAATCTTCATGAATTTCTGGAGCAATTACAGTTACTTCAACGTCGATTTGCCCGAGACTCCATAACTTTTCACGACACGCTTTACCTGCTCCAATGATCAGAATTTTTTTGTTTGTAATGTTTAGAAGTATTGGCAGATATTTTTCTTGCATAAGTTAACCTTCTAACAGTTTTAAAATTGAAATCCAGCGGTAAATACTTTCGTATAATTATATTTAATGGGTCATTAAAAGTATCTTCTCAATTAACAGGTTCAATTCTACAGGATAGGAAAAAAGGATAGAATGATAAAAAGATCTTTTTTCACCTTTTAGACTGCAATGAAACCCTACCAATGATCGAATATTCAGTTGATTTGTGCAAATGTAAAATAAGCTTCCTGTTTGTTCTTTGAATCCTTCCCATATTGTTAAATTTCCATCTTTAATACTGTGGTATATCAGATTAATAGAAAGGTACTATGAATCTGCTTAAAGCAAAAAAAGTAAATTGACGTTTACAGGGTTGTTATTTACACGAATCTGGTTCATGAGTTCAATAATTGATGAAGTCCACGCACGTGAAGTGATTGATTCGCGTGGCAACCCTACTATAGAAGTTGAGGTATACCTCGAAAGCGGAGATTTTGGAAGAGCTATTGTTCCAAGTGGAGCTTCAACAGGTTCGCGTGAGGCATTGGAATTGCGAGACGGCGATAAAAGTCGATATCTCGGTAAAGGCGTTCTTAAAGCTGTTAAAAATGTCATCGAAACCATTCAACCAAACATTATTGGAATGGATGCTCTTGACCAACGAGAGCTTGACAACCTTATGATCGAACTTGATGGAACAGAAAACAAGGCTAAACTAGGGGCAAATGCTATTTTAGGCGTGTCCATGGCTGCCGCTCATGCTGCCGCACAATATTCCGGCGTTCCTCTTTTTCGATACCTTGGCGGTCCATTTGCCAGAACTCTACCCGTTCCTATGATGAATGTGATTAACGGAGGAGCTCATGCGGATAATAACATTGACTTTCAAGAATTCATGATTATACCCGTAAAGTTTGACAGTTTTAAAGAATGTCTTCGTCAGGGAGCTGAAATTTTTCATTCACTAAAATCTGTACTAAAAGCCAAAAACATGAACACTGCAGTTGGCGACGAGGGAGGCTTTGCTCCTAATTTATCGTCTAACGAGGAAGCATTAACCGTTCTTGTTGAAGCCATTGAAAAAGCAGGGTATAAGCCTGGTCATGATACATACATTGCGATGGATGCGGCTGCGTCTGAATTTTATAACAACAACCGATATGAAGTTAAAGGGGATGGTCTGTCTTTAGATTCCGCGGGGCTGGTAGAACTTTATAAAAGTTATATCGATAAATTTCCTGTAATCTCAATTGAAGATGGAATGGCCGAAAATGATCAAGATGGATGGAAAAAAATATCAAACAGTTTAAAAGACAAAATTCAACTTGTCGGCGATGACTTATTCGTCACAAACAAGAAAATTCTGCAAGAAGGCGTCGAGGCAGGAATTGCCAACAGTATTTTAATTAAAGTAAACCAGATTGGCTCTCTTACAGAAACAATTGAAACCATGGATTATGCTTTGAGAAATGGTTATAACTCTATAGTATCACATCGATCCGGCGAAAGTGAAGATACCACTATTGCGGATCTTGCTGTTGCCACCAATGCTGGTCAAATAAAAACAGGATCAATGAGTCGATCTGATCGTATAGTTAAGTACAACCAGCTATTGAGAATTGAAGAAATTCTTGGTTCAGAGGCTGTATACCCAGGAAAAAATATCTTTGGAAAAAGATTAACTTAAACGGGGTAATGATCAAAAACCCCTAAAATAATGATAGAAAGTTTTTTTAGAACATTTCAAAACAGTCGTGAGCATTGGGTCTTCTGGCCGTTTCTTCTGTTAATTGTACAAATGGCTATGTATAATTTTCTTCTCAGTAAAAATGGTTATGTTGCCTATATTGAAAAAATAAAAGAAAAGGAAATTCTTACAGTGCAAATTGAAGAATTAGTTAAAAAAAAGACTGCACTCGGCAAAAAACTGGCGCATGTTGAGAATGATAATGAGGCAATAAAAGAATTTATTCGCAAATTATATTTTTACGACGATAGATATATAGTTGTAAAATTTATGGACGAAGAAAAAAGTAGAGAAGGGGTAAAGGAAACTAAAATGGGACTAATTTTTATACAAAGAGCCTACATTTTAATTTCAACGGTTGTGTTCTCTGTTTTTACTGCATTTTTTTGGAAAAGATATCGGGCATCATTACAAAATGAAGTTTAATAATTTTCGCTATTACTTCTTTACACATTTTGTAATTGTATTTATAGTTTTAACTTCTTTTGCGTCGCTTACATCTGCTCCAAACCCTACTTTAAAATACTACAAAGCAGTAAAACTATTTGAGCATGACAGATTAAATGACGCTGAAAAATATTTTCTTGAATTTATAGAAGAACAACCTTTTGAATATGAAATTAGAGATGCTATTTTTTACCTTGGAGAAATTCAAAGAAAAAACGGCAAATATGAAAATGCAGTAAGTTATTACAATAAATTAGACAGTCGTTTTCCACATTCAAGACATAGGACAAATCTTTTTTACCTGTATGGTGAATGTTATTTTCATTTAAATTTAATATCCCGATCTTCTGAAAATTTTAAAGAATATCTGTCAAAAGCAGGCGATCCATCGTTAAATCCCGCATATTATATAAATGGTAATCAATATATGGCAAAAATTAGTGAAATTTACCGTGACTGGAAAAGCGCGATAGACTACTATCAACAGGCTCTTCTTGTGCTGGATCCTTATATGAAAAAATCAGTGAAGGATAAAAAACTTTTCAAAATAATAAAAGACCAGAAACGAGATATTTATTATTCATTAGGACTTCTATATGCGGAAAAATTTTTAAATCAGGAATTAGCTCATACTTATTTAACAGGCGCAGTCGAACTTGGTCAAACCATGACACAACCTCTGAGTTTTTTACTGCGTCGATTAACAATTTTACACATCGGTAAAGAGAATGGTCTTCCTGATGATGCTATTTCAGATTTGGCTGTTGACGGAGATGATGTGTGGATTTCTACCTGGGGCGGCGGGTTGATACGTTTTTCTAGATCGAGCGGAAAGTATACCGCCATTCCACTGCCATCGACGCAACTAAGAAATCTGTATGTTGATTTTGAATATGTGTATATATCCTCTTATGATGGAATTTATATTTTTGATAAAAAAAGCAGCCGCAGTTTGCATCTTGCAAAAAATGAAAAAACTTTTACACTGGCTCAAAAAGTTGTTAAAGATGATCGAGTTATTTACTTTTCAACTTTAAGTGACGGAGTAATTGAATACGATATTATAAAAAAAACCATTACTGTTCTTGATGAAAATTCTTATGTCGGCAGTCGCCAGGTATATTCTATTGATGCAAATCACCAATATCTTGCTTTTGGAACTCTTGATAAAGGGGCTATAATAAAAGATAAAACAACGGGCGATATACATTATGTAAATGTTGAAAACAATAAACTTGCCGGGAACAATATAAAATCTCTCATGATAGATGGTCGTTACGTCTGGATTGGAGTTCATAAATATGGTATTTATCGTTATGACATTAAAACGAAAGATTGCAAGTTCTATGATTGGGGAATCCCTTATCCGTCTACTTTTTCCATGCGCGGAAGAATGTTGTGGATAGGAACGTCAGGAAATGGAATAAGAATTTACGATCGCGAGAAAAAGACTCTTGAAAAATTAACCGTAATTGAAGGACTTAGCTCAAATGAAGTACACCTTTTAAAAATGGAGGGAAACTATGTTTGGATTGGATATCTTGACCAGGGAATCGATGTATTGTATAATCCCGTTAATGATTGAAAATTAATAATTCGGGAGCGGCTACTTTTTAGTAAATCATACGACTAAGTCAAAGGCATTTTCCCCATTTAGAAAAGTTCGGTATTTCATATTGTCCCAGAATTCAGCCCAGCGACCTTCGAAGTATTTGCATCTTA
>JAOUFY010000099.1 GCA_029857955.1 Spirochaetia bacterium | reverse complement strand
AAGAAGACTTGTTATATAAAGAACTTTACGAAAAATTATCGACGTTGAATAAAAAAACCACCGCTACTTCCTTATATAAAAATCCCACCCATTCACCGAGAATGGCTGTTTCAGGGCTTTTAAGTAAATAATTCATCTACTTGAAAGCATGTCTCAAGATATGCGATTGGACGTATGGGTCTACCGTATTACCTCGAAACATACGGCTGTCAAATGAATGAATACGACAGCCTGATAGCACATACCATATTGCAAAACTCACAATATTATCAGGTAAATACCCCTGAAGAAGCAAAACTAATCTTAATCAACACGTGTTCAGTCAGAGAAAATGCTCATCAAAAAATTTATAACAGATTAAAATCCATTGCACATTTACACAGAAATGGCGCAAGAATTGCCGTTATGGGTTGCATGGCGCAAAGTCTGGGTGAAGAACTTTTAAAAAGCGATTTGCCGGTTAACTTTATCATTGGTCCCGATGAACTAAGAAATCTTGGAGTCCTAAACAATTCAAACAACGGGGACAAGCAGGTTTTTGTAAAAAACTCAAAAACCGAAACTTATGATGACATCATTCCTTCTATCGATCTTCACTCTGGTTTTCATAAAGAAAGCTTAAGCGCCAATGTGGCCATTCAACGAGGATGCGATAAATTTTGTACATTTTGTGTGGTCCCTTTCACAAGAGGCCGTGAGCGTTCTCGACCGGTCCAGTCCATTATAAACGAAGTTAGGGCGCTTTCAGAATGTGGAATTAAAACCGTTGTACTTCTCGGGCAAAATGTAAATTCATACATGCATGAAGGATCCGGATTAACCGATCTTATCGAGGCAATTTTAAACGACACTGATATTTCAAGAATATACTACACCTCGCCCAATCCTCAGGATTTTCCCGAAAAGCTCATAGAAATGACAGCTCGTGAAAAAAGAATCGGAAGTCAGGTACATATACCCCTTCAAGCCGGAGACAATGAAGTATTAAAACGAATGCGACGAGATTATACGCGCGAAGAGTTTATTCGTCTTGTACAAAATTTTAAAGATAAAGTGGAAGACGTCAGTATATCAACTGACCTCATTGTGGGTTTTCCTGGTGAAACAGATGCCCAGTTCCGAAAGACACTCGATGCTGTAGAAATTTGTCAGTTTGACTTTGCCTATATGTTTGCTTATTCTGAACGAGAACACACATCTGCACAAAAAATATACCCTGACGATATTTCTGCATTTGAGAAACAACAACGACTTGACATTCTAATCAAAATGCAATTAAACATTGCAGATCAAAAAAATCAAAAATACGTAAATCAAGTTCACGATATTTTAATTGAAGGTATTTCTAAGAAAAATAAACTTGAACTTACCGGCTCGCTGCGTAATAGTAAAAAAGTTATACTACCAATACCAGAAGGTCAGACCATTTCAAGCCTGCTTGGCAAAGAAGTAAAAGCTCATATCAATTCAGCAGGCAGCCAGACTTTAAAAGGAATCATTGTTTAATTTAAAAAATTATCAAGTATTTATATTTTTTAAATACCAGGCTCTGGTCTGCCAAGATAAAAACCCTGACAATAGTCAAACCCCAGCTCTTTAACAGCCTCAAAGACTTCCTGATTTTCAATAAATTCTGCTACGGTTTTATATTTCATTTCTTTTGCAAAATTTAAAATTACTTTCACAATTTTTTGAATATTGACGTCTTTAACAATATTTTTAATCAATGATCCGTCTACTTTTACAAAGTCAATGTCAAGCCTTACGAGATATTCGAAATTCGAATATCCCGAACCAAAGTCATCAATGGCAATCTGGCAACCAAGCTTTTTAATTTTTTTAATAAAACTTTGCACTTCATCAAAATCCTGAATGTTTTCTGATTCAGTAATTTCAAAGATTAAATTATTTTTTTTACTCTTATATTTTTCAACAGATTCAAAAATCATTTTATTGATTCTTGGATCAGTAATGTCTTCAATAGAAAGATTGATGGTAAAGTCAAAATCTTTATCTTTTGCGATATTTAAAACACCGGCAATCACGGCGCTTGTTACATATGGGTAAAGTTTGGAGCGTTTGGCCGATTCAAGAAATGTCCCTGGTAAAAATATTTCATCTTTAATATTGGTTAACCTTGCCAAACTTTCATATTTAGCGATTTCGCCGGTTTTAATGTCAAATATTGGCTGATAAAATGGTACTATGCGATTTTGTTTAATTGCATTTCTTAAAATCATAACTTCGTTTATATTTTTAGTATGCTGATTAATGAGCTTTTCATCATATATGTAATATCCCAATCTGGAATCGCGCGCATGTTTTAGAGCCATTTTTGATTTATTTAAAAAGCTGTGTTCTTTTCCTGAATATACTCCCATGCTGATGGAATAATGAACCTCGATACCATTGAACAATATAATACTTTCTTTCATTATTTCGGAAAAAATATATTGAACAATTTCACCGAGCGCGGATGATTCAATATTTTCTGTTGAAACAAGCGCAAATTCATCTTCATATAATTTATAAAATTTAAAGTTGTTCGGAATCTGGCTTTGAATAGTAAAAAGACGATCGGCAACTTCTCTGATAACGCCATTTGAAACATCTTCGCTATAAAAATCAACGATGGCATGAAACATATCAATGTTTAGTAATATTACATTTCTCAGCTTTGCTTTTTCGATATCCTCCTGCATTTTGCTGATGTTGGGATAACCTGTTAAAGCATCTGTGGTCTGTTTACGAATGGTTTTTCGCTGTTCAACAAGGCGCGTGATGTCTTTTCTAAGCGCAATGTATTCTTTAATTTTTCCAGAACGATCAAGAATGGGAATGATGGTGGCCTCTACTGTATAAGAGCCTCCATCTTTTTTTTTATTTTTCACAGTTCCGTGCCATACTTTTTTATTTGAAATGGTTTCCCAAAGCGTTTTAAAAGCGCTTGCTGGCATATCCGGATGACGTATGATGTTATGATTTTTACCAATTAGCTCATATTCTGAATAACCGGAAATTTCTGAAAATTTTTTATTTGTATACGTAATGATACCTTTAGGATTTGTTTTGGAAACAATATTACTTTCATCGGCAACAGATTTATATTGCTCCAATAAATGAATATAATCTTTAACTTCATCATTTAACTTTTCAAAATCTTCAGCACTCATCCATTGCCTCACTCCACTGGTTGATATTTTATCTATTTTTTTCATATCTGCCATTTCCCAATCAATGACCTGGGTATTAAATATTACTATTTGATTCTAATGAGCTTTGCGGTCAATAGTTTTTTAATTTTATCTTGTTGAAACCTGGTTTAAATGACGCGATTATATATCTATAGCCAAGTAAATGAAATGATTTCATCGAGAAATAATACAATGAGACATCTATTTTCTTGAAGTTTTTAAATTTTCTATAAATAACCTGAATTGATTCAATAGAAATATTTTAAATACGTGTTTACAAATCTTTAAATTTTTGTATAGTGATTATAGTTTTTTTATAATATAGATTACTTTTTAATTCGAAATAAAGAGCGCTTATGTATTGCTTCGTAAAAATATTTTCTGGAGGCCTAAGCGGTCTTGTTTCTGGAATTGGCGAGATCGTAGACAAATTTGTTTTAACCGGCGAATGAATTTGCCGGCTGGACATTTGAAAAAGTGGGTATGCAGAATAATTTTACCCGAACAATTACCGGCAGCAATCCGCTTTCAATATTATTAAAACAAGAGGAAACCAACAATAATTTTGGCGTTAACATACACCGCTCACACCAACAGACCGCCATGACCAGGGTCGACAAATGGTCTGCAGGCTGCCAGGTATTTCAAGATCCTGAACATTTTGCTTTCTTTTTAAAGCTTTGCGATATCGCTGCGGCAAAGTATGGAAATTCATTTACCTATACGTTACTGACAGAAGAAGATTATTAAATTTTCTTTAACCCAAAAAACCTGCTGCGTGTGCCAATAAGCTATTGTTGTACAATTCATAAAACCAACCTTGTTTATAATGCATTTGAATATTATTTTTTTCCCACACATAAAAATATGGAATATTTTCCACTTTCTTTTTCAAGCTGCATGACCGTACTGAGTTGAATGTTTTTATATCCAGACTCTTCAAACCAGGTTTTTACAAGGTTTCTTGAAAAACCATTATGATGCACACCTTCTGCCTCGGGAGGATGAAAGGAGCCGTCCTCTTCGTCGAGGTCGGCGATGGCAAGACTTCCGCCATTTTTTAATGAATCGTATAAATGTTTAAGAAGAGCTTGCGGGTCTTTTATATGATGAAAAACCATGGAGCTGACAATCACATCGTAGGTATTGTCGGTCAATTGATCGCGGTCAAGATCAAAAACCTTGGCTCCGGCGTTTACAAAGTTTTCCGCCGCCGCTTTTTTATTAAACTCGTCGACCATACCTTTTGACGAGTCTACTCCCTCAAGTCGCTGAAGATGAGGGTAAAAGTAAAACGACACCAAACCGGTTCCGCACCCAAAATCGAGCATCACGGAATTTTTAGAAAGCGTAATATACTTGTGCATGGTTCTAGCGGCATTTAACGCAATTTGATTTCTCATGGAATTTTGATCCCAGTTTTTTGACATCTCGTCAAAATAACCGGATTCTTCGTTTGTATTATTTTTCATATTTTTCTGCTTTAAAAACTTTTTGTGTCCAACTATATTATCTTTTTGTAATATAGTGTACATAATATTTATATGGATGGTAAAAATGTTTAATTTTTTTTCAAATGTAGAAGAAATCAACCCTAACGAAGTTTATAAAAAAGTAAATGAGGGGCATGATATTTTAATGCTGGATGTGAGAGAGCCTGATGAATATGATCATATTCGAATAGAAAACAGTGTATTAATTCCGCGTGGTATTCTTGAAAATGGTCATGTAGGCCATAATTACCAAAAAGAAGCCCAATCTCTTGAAGATTCAAAAAACAAAGAAGTGATTGTTGTTTGCAGATCCGGCGTTCGAAGTCTTCACTCTGCAAAATTCCTTAAAGATAAAGGTTTTCAAAACGTTAAATCAATGCAATATGGAGTCATAGGCTGGGCACAAAACGGATACCCTGTCAATGGCAAGATTTTACAACAAGCCTGACGACTATCACCCATGAGGTGACTGAAAAAATCTAACCACAAAGGCGGAAGTTCGCAAAGGGAAGAAATGAGCTATTTTTCTTCAATTTCCTTTCGTTCTGCGCGTCTTTGTAGTGTAGCAACCACTTAGCCGAGGTCGGCAAAGCAGGCAGCCACAGATACACACCCGCATCGTAGAGTAGACCCCGGCTCCCCTCGTTAAGAGTTTCACCGAGGCCCCTCGTCAAACCGTACGTGCGGTTTTCCCGCATACGGCTTTCCTGTAGTTTTCGTCTCAAGCTTTCG
>JAOUFY010000045.1 GCA_029857955.1 Spirochaetia bacterium | reverse complement strand
TAACAAAATTTTCGCCGAAGGTAGCCTGATTTTATCCAAAAAGTGACATTTCTCCTAATGATGTATTTTGAGATTGTAATTTCCGCCATTCACCGAGAATGGCTGGTATGGGGTAGGGGTTGTCTAAAAAGTTTTGCCGCATAAAATCTTTGTGTTTTACGTTGTCGCGGCAAAATTGTTTCTTTTTAGACAAACCCGAAGGGGCAGGCTTGGCCCCTTTTAAAAAGAAGTCTAAATCAATATAAAGATTATTCCGGATATGCAATATTTTCCTGTCGGTTTTTTTCTTTTTTATAGATCTCTTCCCATTGCGGGGTTGACTGTATATCTTGCTGAATTCTTCGGAGCAAGTCATTTTTTTGCGAGATTTTATCTGGAGGCAAATTATCTCCCATGTAACGAAGTGTATTTGCCAGAGATTCGAGTTTAAACCGGTTCGATTGACGTTTAATGATTTTATATTTCCATTCCTGATAAGCGATTATGTTTTCACTATCGAGTAATATCAACTCATCACATAGCTGCTCTGCTCGACTTGTGTTTCCTGTTAAGAAATTTAATTCTAACAGGAGATTTTTGTCCTCAGTGTTAGACTGTCCTTTTTCATAAATTTTTTGCAGGTGATTTAACTCATTTTGTGTTTCGCCGAGAATGCCGTAGATATGTGCAATTTGCCGGTTTAAGGCAGGAGTATCATACCAGGCAGATATTTCTTTCATTACTTTAAGCGCGAATTCGTCGTATTTATTTAAAAGATACCAGTTAGAAAGTTTACTTGTAAAAGAAAACCATAATTCAATAGATAACGGGTCTATATTGGGAGTATCATTAAGAGAAAAAACATTTGCCGCATCATGATACTTGTCGGGAAAATTATAATCATATATATAAACTGAATTGATTTTGTGAGAGTTTGTAAATTTAAAAATATATTTTTCACCATTTAATTTATTATATGGATTAAGGTTTTCTAATGTATACAGTTGAATCGCTCCGGGGTGATGAATGGCAATATTTTGTATTGTTGATAAAAATGTTGATGAATGTACATCTACCGATAAAATCTGTACGCCGGTTTCTTTTGAAAAACTTTCTGCCGCGCTTTCAGGAAAAAGATTGGTTGCAAGAATGGTGTTTTTATCTTTAATTAAATTAAGAACTTTTAAAGAAGGGGGAGGATTTATGTCGAGTGTTTTTTGATGAGCAAGAAAATCCCTTTTGTATGAACTCAAATATGACGTGAATATAACAATTGCCCATGTCAACAAACTTATTGCAAATAAAAGAGAAATGGTTTTTCTATAACCCTTTGCAATATAATTTAATATGTATGATTGTATAATAAAAACAATCAAACCGCTTATGATTGCAATCCATTCTGGCGAAATCATATAAAGCAAAATCACCAGTACAAGTGCAATGCCTGATAATATTTGCTCGCGTTTTAAATCTCCTTCAACAACTTTTTTAAAGTAAATTCCCTCCCAAACGGTTAAAACACAGAAGCTAATGGCTGACCAATATGTCATTGCCAGTTGTGAATAAATTCCAGCGCTAAATATAAAGGCTATGGCAAGTAAAAAAATACCATATTTAATATGATGTTTCTTTTTATCCGTTAAAAAAAAAAAGTATGATAGAACAGGGCCTGTCGCCAAAATAAAAACAGTGATATAAAAACGCTCTCTATACACATCAAAAATTCCATAAAACGAAAGCCCCATAAACAAATAACGAAGCATGTCAATTGACTGACGCAATGGGAGCATCCTTTGTTGACTGTTTGAAAAGGTTACTTTTGATATAGAAAAAATTCCTATTGGCATCAGGTAAACTACAGCTGGAAGAAAAATATCAATATAGATATTTCCTATGTAAGGATATGTAATCAAGCCGGGCAGTATACCTGCAAGCACAGAAATTCTAAATGGCAGCAGTGATGGAAATATGGAGGATATAAAAAAAAAGTAAATTAAAAGTTGAAAAGTAAATAGAAGAGGGTAAAGATTCAGGTAGTTTTTTTCACCGATGTTTACTATACCAAAAAAGAAAATCAGGGCGTTGATTGTAAATATAGTATGATACAGGATTCCAGGCAGCTTGTTACGGTAGGGATGAAAATAAAAAAACAGGGAATACGAAACCCATACAATAAAAATCATCAGGTAGGCAAAAAAACTAAGACTGACGGCTCCTGACCAGAATGGATAAATATTGTCGAGTATATATTTAAAAAGATGAATAAAGGCAAAGCCCCAGATAAATGCGCTAATGCGTGCAATCCATGTGTACGCAACTTTACTTGGCATAAGTTTTTATTTCTCTGTAGCCAGATTAAAATTAGTAATGCCCGCCTGATTTATTTTATCCATTACCGAGATTACGGTTTGGTAGCTGGCGCTTTTATCGCCTTTAATAATAACAGGGCTTTCTTCTGTGCCTTTAATTTTGCCTTTTAAAGCCGAACCAAGATCTTCGAGTTCTACTGGTTTTCCGTCAAGAAAGATTTTGTTGCTTTCGTCGACATGAACAATTATATTGCTGGATGCCTCCGGTTTTGATGAAATTGATTTTGGCAGGCTGATTTTAATAGTTTCATTTTTCCCTACGGTCGTATTTAGCAGAAAGTAGGTTAAAAGCAAAAATACAACGTCTGCAACGGCGACCATCTCTACGCCGGTTTTTATTTTTAATCTGGATTTCATTTTTTCCTGTTTGCGTCTTTGGCCATTTCTTTTAGAACCATGTCAGTTAAAAGATTGGTTTCACTGATGTATGTGTTTACTCTTCCAATAAAGTAATTGAAAAAAATCAGGGCAGGAATGGCCACCATAAGACCCATGGCTGTACTGATCAAGGCTTCATCAAGACCGCCCACCAATTGACTGCTTCTTGAGGCCGTTTGAGCATAGGCGCGAAATGCTCGAATCATACCGGTAACCGTTCCAAGTAGTCCTAAAAGCGGGGCAACGGTACTGATGGAGCCCAGAGACGGAAGGTATTTTTCCAGATAAGTAATTTGTCTAAGCTCAATTTCTTCAGAAACATGTTTCAGATCAATGTGACCGTTTCTGGCCTCAATGATACCAAGCGCGACTTTATATGCCGGATGGTTTTGAAGTCTACAAAAAGATTCTGCATCATCAAATTTCTTTTTACGTATAAATTCAAGAAGCTGCATTTCATCCTTAACCTCTATAAGGTTGATCCTGTGCATTAATAACCAGCCTCGTTCAAGAATGATGGTTAGCGTGATGATGGATGTTAATACTAAAAGGGTTGGAATGATCCAACTCGGGACACTTGCGATAATTGAACTCATATACCTTAGTGAAAAGTCAATTTGAAGCTACAAGATTTTTTTCTAAAAAAAGGTCATTAACTTGAACTTGAGTGAGCGGCTATATTCGAGGTAGAAAGGTGACGTTTTGACGCGCTATGGCCGCAAAAGCAACCACACTTTACCAAAATATTGCCGCAACATTAACTTGATTGGTTTTAGAAAGTTAAAGTAAGCAAGTTAAGGCAGTCTGCTTTTTATTTTGTTGTATTCGCCGATCATTTCCATCATAATTTCATTTACAGGTTGAATGTCATGAATCTGGGCAACTCCCTGGCCGGCTGACCATATATCAATCCATCTTTTTAGTTTTATATCGTGAGTTTTTTCAGTGTCGTACTTTATCCATCGGTCAAAACTTTCTTTGATCCAGTTTGCGTTTATACCGCTGATTTTATCCGAATAAATGATATCTTCCGGGTTTGCATTGATTAATGCTTGCTTGTATTCATTGGATGCGTTTGCTTCCGGAGTTGCAATAAAACGGGTACCAACGTAAACGGCCTCAGCTCCCAGTGAAAATGCTGCCGCCATTTGACTGCCGCGTGAGATAGCTCCGGCTGCAATCACTGGTATTTTGATGGTATCTTTAAGATAGGGTATAAATGAGAATGGATTGATGTTTCCGGCATGTCCGCCTGCGCCCTGAGTTACCGCAATGATGCCGTCTGCTCCTGCTTTTTCTACAACCTCAGCCTGCTTTAAGCTGATCACATCACAAAAAACCTTAATGTCATGCATATGAGCATCTTTAATTAAACTGCGGGGAGTTCCCATACTTGTAATTATCAGAGGAATTTTCTCATCTATGGCAAGTTGAAAATGTTCTCTTAAATGTGGATTATGCGCCTTGTGAAGGACAATGTTCATACCAAATGGTTTATTTGTAAGTTTTCTTGTTTCGTCAATGGCGGCTTTTACGTGGTCAGGAGTTCGATAGCTCATGGAAGCAAAGGTTCCTATTCCACCAGCGTTTGAAACCGCGGCAACGAGTTGTGGACCCGACACAAGAAACATCGGCGCTCCGATGATCGGGTATTTAATTCCAAGGAGTTGGGTTATTTTGGTCATAATAAATTTTTGTGATATTTCTTTTAAATATACTCATTTGCCTTCAACTGAACTTATATTTTCATCAAATAGTGAAACAACAACATTATCTTTTCCTTTTAAAACATGAACGGATTGGATAAAAAACAAAGAAATGATATCTTCTTTTTTTCCCCTCAAATGTTCGTTAATCTCTTCTTTTACAACAACCATATCTTTTACTCTCAAGTACGTTGAGTTGCTGATCAATACTGAGTTTTTCCTGGATAGTTTTTCAATTCGCGATGCTGTATTTACAACGTCGCCAAGAGCTGTCCAATCCATACGTTTTTTTGTTCCAATGCTTCCCAGTATAACTGATCCGGAGTTCATTCCTATGCGCATATGCAGGGGCTCTGCTCCACTGGCTTCTCTAAATTCGTTTAATTGAAACAAATTATTTTGAATTTCAATGGCAGCTAAAATGGCGGATACAGGTTCAAAAAATACACACATTACGCCGTCGCCAATAAACTTGTCAATGTATCCTGAGTTTTTTTCTATTGAGTGAACGACAATTCCCATTACGAGATTTAATAGATCAATCAACTGGTTGTGGGACATACTTTGACTGCGTGAAGTAAAGCCAATCATGTCGGCAAACATTACGGTTACGTCTTTACCTTCGTTAGGTAATGACTTTAAACCTTTACGAATGGATTCATGTGCTTTATCTAAAATCATGCGCGGAATATATGGGGCAATGAGTTTTTGAAGCTGTATACTGTCAAAAATGGAACCTTCTGCCAATTTTTCTTTCTGCATTTGAACATTGACGGTTTGCCATAAAGTAGGAATGACACCTGCTTCATTGATGGTTCCGCTGATATTGTATAAAAATTCTTTGGTTGAATTCATATCTTTAATACTTAACCGATAGTTTTCAAATTTTTTAACATTTTCTATACTATATGGGCCCAGAAAAATATCCTCAAAAAAAACCGCTTTAAGTAAACTCGGAAAAAGATGAGCCCTATCTTCAGAAATTCCAAGTTGAGTCAGAATTGGACCTGCAATTTTTTGTATACTTCCGTCGGACTGAAATACAATCAATGAATAGTCAAGATGATTGTAAATATCCAACATATACCGCATAATGTCATATTTGTTGTTAAATGTATGAATTCCATTGTCTTGCTGTCCGCGAAATAAAGAAAGTGGAAAATCAACTTTAGCTATGGTGTCCCCGTGTTTTACAATCAGTTTAAAGTTTTTAACAGGAATTTTTAAACCCTTTAAAGTGAGGATGATGAGCGGAATACCGAGACCATCCTCTTCTTTAGTGGTATCTTCTTCAAAAAGGATTTCTTCAAAATTTTTACCCGTTATTGATCTTTTGTATAATTTGTTTAACCGGGAAATTTCGATGTCGGTTGCTTTTCCAGAGTTTATTACCTCAAGCTTTAAAAATTTTTCTGTCAGCTTCATGGAAATTCGTACACTGAGGTTATTTTGACGACAAACGTGCGCAAAATTTTCTGCCTTATTTGTAGCTATTTCTGTTTTAAAAATATCAAGCCATGCTGAATACGGTATTTCACTCCAGCCTAATTCATGAATGAGGTATTTATAAAAAGCCTGTTTGTAAATAGCCTTCATCGCATTGGTGGCAAGTTCATAGGCAATGGTATAAAGTGAGGCGCTTAAGCCAGGTCTTCCGAGTAGTTCTGTGATATTTCGAATGTTCTTTTGAACATATTCCTGAATTCCCGAGTACATATCATATGCCACATAATTAAATTCACACTTGCTTATTATTTCATTCGACAAAGCAGAAGTTTTGTTTTTTTTAGTATTCATATTAAAGTAATGAAAAATTGATAAAATGGATCCTTTTTTAATTCATCTAAAAAGGTATTCTCATAATAAGATATATCATCTTTTGAAAGTTTCAATGTTTCGGAAACAAAGGCTTCTGTGTTTTTGTCTTGATCTGTTGGAAAACCGAATTTGTATTTTTTGGCAAGTATATTGCTGTAGCAAACTAAATAAAGCAACCATAGATCTTCTTTTGTATAAGTTTGTGGGGCTTGCTCAGGGTATGCGTGATAACCGGTTATCAGCTTGTAAATATCTGGTAATCTCCAATGTTCAATGCATTTTAATCCTAATTGGTTATGATTGTATCCAAATTGACGACCTTCTATCGTATGAAATGCGATATTGGAATCTGTAACTTCCTGAATAACTTCAATAAACTTTTTCCGATCCAGGTTATTTAGTACAACTTTGCCAATATCATGAATGGCCCCCGCGATAAAGGCTTCTTCTTTAAATTTTTCAAAATTTAATCGTATTGCCAGATTTTTTGAAATGATGCCTGTAACGATGGAATGTTGCCATACATATTTTCGAAATCGACTGTAATTTGCCGATTCATATGCGTTTTTTATTGAGGCAGCAATTGAAAACGAGATTACGGTTTGAAATCCTATCATACCAATGGCTGTTTCAAGAGTAGAAACAACATTACCTCTGTAGTAAAAAGATGAATTTGCAATTTTTAAAACAAGGGTTGTTAAATTTTGATCGCTCTTGATTAAATTGTTTAAATCATGAAAATTCATCATATTATCGCCTTGCAACCTTAAAATTGCGCTAAGGACATGCGGTTGAAAGGGTAATTTAATATTTTTAAAATCCAGAGCATCTAATGCTTTAGTATCCATTACTTCCTCTCTCTTTTATATTTAAATAATATGCAAAAAATCTGGTAACAACCAAATAACAATAATATTTGCCGATATTTAGTTTCGACGAATTAAAATCCATAAACGAAAAAATCTGGATTAAAATTTTATAAATCCATTTATTACGGTAAATAAACGTATTCATAAATATGGATTTCAATGAATAACAATGGTTGACAATGGCAAGAGTTTTTCTTTAGATTTATAAAAATAAAAATTAGTCAACATCAAGACACACTACACAGATGTCATCTGTAAAAGTATTGTCTTCTCTAAAAATAAAAAGGCTGTTTAAAAGTTCATTAATAAACATATGGCAAGGAAGGTTCTGGTGTTTTATAAAAACTTCTCTCATTCCATTTTGATCAAAATGCTTTAACTGATCAGTTATTGGTGAACACTCCGTCAGGCCGTCGGTATAAAAAATAACTTTCGAATGTTTCGGTATTTTTTTTGTTCGATTTTGAAAATTTCGTTTAATGTTAATGAGTTTTTCATTATCTAAAATACCGGCTGGAATTGTTCTATAGGCCTGAATTTCTTCAACATGATCTGTTGCAATAAACGGCGAAGGGTGACCGGCATTGGCAAATGTAAGCGTTCTGTTTTCGGGATCAAAAATTCCATAGTAAATTGTAACAAATCCCTGGATGGTTTGACCCATTAAAAAGTCATTTAAATGTGATAACAACAACGCAGGATCGTCTAACTTATCGGGGGACTGCAGTAATACCGTTTTAATCATCGATGTGATAAAAGCAGCCTGAACACCATGCCCTGCCACATCACTAATAAATATACCAATTTTTGTGGAATTTTCAAAATAAATTATATCATAAAAGTCGCCACCTACCAAAATCATGGGCTTATACATTGCCGCAATATTTTTTACCTTGATTTCTGTAGGAATTAATTTTTCCTGAATGGAACGGGCCAGAGAAAGCTCATATTCCATTATTTTATTTTTAGCCTGTAATTTATTTCGTTCTGTTATCAGCTCATTGGTTCTGCTCTCAACTGTTTTTTCAAGTGAATCGCTGTATTGCTTTTGCATACCGATAAGTTCCATCTGGGTGGTTTCACTTTTTTGTTTTATAATGTTAAATCTATCCATAAGCGCCAAAGATAAAAAAGTAACATCGATTCCAGCGCCAATTTGCTGTCCCCATAAAGTTATAAAGTTTGTACCGACTAACGCATTGCTTTGAAGGGCTTTCAAGATGGAACCCAGTAAAAACAAAAACCAGGCGATTAAATAAAAACGAGCTGCGCGATTACCTCTTTTGAGACAGATAAAACCAGTAATTAACATCGCGATGAGCAAGATCGGGCTGATCAGTGTACCCAGGCGAATTCCATATTTATAAGAAAAAAAAGAAACTCCGGTAGAAAATATTGTAAGCGCCGCGAGAATCAGCAATGCTCTGTCCCAGATTTTGGTGCTTTCCCAGGTTCTTAAAAAATTTCGTGTAAAAATAACTCCGGTTAAACTGATTGCTCCCATTAAAATGGCAGGGCTGTCGTTTGCCCACCACAGGGAGTTTGGCCAGAGGTATTGAAATGACAGTCCATTCAGGGTAAACTGAAAAATAATAAATGAAAAAATGTGAATAATATAAAGTAAATAGTTTATGTCGCGAATGCTAAGATAAATGAATAAATTTGAAATCAGCATAACCACCATGATTCCATAGTAAAATCCGAGCCATGATTTTTCAGAATTCATCATTTCAATTAATGATGTGGAATTAAACAAGGTCATGTTGATGGTTACAGAGCTTGTCGTTTGTATTCGCAAATAGTAGGTATTAAGTCCGGAGTTTACGGGAAGTTTAAAAATAAAATTATGAAAATCAAAGTCGCGGTTATTAAATGTGACGTGATCTCCGGCAGATTTAATTACAACTCTTCCTTTTTCATCTTTATAGTAAAGGTCAATATTGTCAGTTAAGGGTTGTGTGTATTCCAGAAAGTATTCCTGGATATATTTTGCAGGGTTATAGGTTGAAAACTTAACCCAGAAAACAGAGTCCGAAAAACCAAAATTGGGAATTTGCTGACGACTTTGGACAAATAAACTTTTGGAAGTAGATGATGACACTTGCTCATACGTCATTGTCCCGTTAACGTCTTCAAGAATTTCAAGATAATGACCAAGGTTGTATCTTCCCGTCGAGGGATTTAAGTTAACCGCAAAGCCAGAAAAAACGGGACTGATAAAACCTGTGAGAAATAATAATACAATGAATGATCTGATAATTAAGCGCATATTTTTTTAAGACGTTTTTCATGACATTATTTATATTCCGATAAATAAGTCACTTTATAAATTACCAGAATCCAAAAAGTACATTGTTTTCAATTTTAATTTCAAATGTTCTCAGGCCATGATTATTTGCAGTACATTCCCCTGTTGACATATTAAATTCCCATTTATGCCTCGGGCAGGTTAACTTTAAACCTTCGAGCGCTTCCGGTTTGATGTCTTCTGATCGATGAGGGCAGCGGCTGTCGAAAACTTTGTAAGAGTCTTTATTTCTGTAAATAAATAAATTTCGCAAACCAATCGTCATATACATCACTTCTCCGTCTTTGATTTCATTTGTACTGCAAATTTCATTCCACTGAGGTTTTTGGCCAAGTATTTCGGGGTTAAAATCAGGAATTTTCATGGCAAGAATGATCTCAATTGCCCAGATTATTTTAGTAAGCCCCAGAGTTGGAAAAGCAAGCAGCAGGGCATCGATGATCTCATTTGCCGTACAACCGTCGTGCAAAGCTCTGTTTAAATATTGTTTAAGACCCTTTTCGGTTTGTTTATCAACTTTTGTAATTACTGAAATAAGGTCGCGAGTTTTTACATCTAGATTTTTACCCGCTTCTTTTAAAAATTTAAAATAAGGTAAAATTGCTTCGCCCCTGACTTCAATTAAATAATCTAACGCTTTGCTCATAGACTTCTTAGAAAATTTATTTAAGACCATGTCAAGAACAATTATTCCTGAATGTATTTTGTTTCAAATTTAAATACAAATGTCAGGGGTAAGCCTACCCCTTACGCAAAGTAAGCAGGTTTACAACCTGCGTTACTCTGCGAACCCCGACAGAGTTTCGTTTTAACGTAAATACAACGGCAAGAAGTTCATTGTTTAACGTTATGCTGTAATTTCTCAGGTATTTAAAAAGCATCTGCATTCATAGGTTCTCAGCAATCAGGTGTACTACAGGCTAAAAAGTGAAAAAATGATCTTTTTGCCATTTTATCCATTTTGTTTTTTTTCCTGGCGCATTGCCCCTGATAATTGAGAAGTTACCTGCATTTTTGCAAAAATGCCTAAAATTAATTGACCAGTTGGTTAATAAAATATTTAAGACAAAAGCGTATGAACATAGCAAAATTTTCTATACAAAGACCAATTTTTATAACCAGCATCGTCTTACTTTCTGTTGTATCCGGATGGGTACTTTTATCTCGAATCAGCGTAGACATGTTTCCCAATGTCAATATACCCGTGGTGTCCATCACTGTTGCCTACCCTGGCGCCGGACCCGAAGAAATCGAAAACCTTATTGCAAAACCAATAGAAGAGGAACTTAGTTCTATTTCTGGTTTAAAACGCGTCAGTTCAAATAGCCAGGAAGGTTTTTGCATGATCATTGCAGAATTTTATCTTGAAACTGATATTAAGTGGGCAGAGCAGGAAGTTCGATCCCGAATATCGCGCGCAAAACGAAACATGCCGGATAATATCAACGAGCCCGTTATTTTGCGATTTGATCCTGCAGATCAGCCTGTAGTGCGTTTGGCTGTTTTTGCGGATCTTCCTCCGGGAAAACTATATACACTGGCGGATAAAACCATCAAAGCTCGTCTGGAACAAATCACGGATGTCGGCGCTGTTCGTATTGTTGGTGGAGTTAAAAGAGAAATTCAAATTGAAATTGACCGCAATAAACTAAATGAGAATACGCTATCGGCATCAGGTGTCGCGCGACAATTGCAAAGTTATGGCTCCAATGTCCCCGTCGGCAAACATGAAACGGGCGATAAAGAGATTTCTTATCGATCCATAGGGCAATACGAATCTCTAAAGCAAATTGAAAATTCTGTTATAAGTTTTGGCGGCGATCTTGGTTCAGGCGTTTTACTTAAGTCCATTGGTAAAGTCAGCGATGGAACAGAAGATGAAAACAGTGTAGCGGAGTTGTGGGCTCCTTTAAAAGAAAAACCTGCTGTTAAAAAGCATTTTTGGTCAAAGAAACCAAAAAATGAAGAACCGGTTGAATATGCAAATCGTCCTACCATATTTTTAGATGTCTATAAACAATCTGATAAAAATACAGTAAAGGTTGCAGATAATGCTATCTTGCGGATGAGCGAACTTAACCTTGCGTTGAAAGATAAAGAGGGCAATCCGGGAATTCGTCTTGTGCGTGACGGTTCTCATCCCATTAGATTAAATATTGCAGATGTTACTGAAAATATTATTCTTGGTATAATTCTGGCAGTCGTTGTCGTTTATTTATTTTTGGGCAACGTAAGATCTACGATCATTACCGGACTTGCTCTTCCAAACAGTATACTTGGCGCCTTTGTTCTTATTTATCTCATGGATTTTTCCATTAACATAATGACCCTTCTGGCTCTTTCTCTTTCTGTTGGTTTGCTCGTTGATGATGCCATCGTGGTGAGAGAAAATATTTTTCGAAAACTGGAAGGTGGTATGAAGCCGTTTAAGGCTGCCGAAATTGGTACAACGGAAGTTATGCTTCCCGTAATTGCAACGACATTGACGGTCGTCGCTGTATTTTTTCCGATAGGGTTTTTAAAAGGTATGGTAGGTCAATTTTTTAAACAATTTGGCTTAACCGTTGTATTTGCCATGTTAATCTCCATGTTTGATGCACTTGCCGTTGCGCCGCTGTTGAGTGCTTATTTTGCGGGCAGTATTGAAACAAAAACAAACATCGTGATTAGAAAATTTAGACAGTTTCAGGACTGGCTTGATAGAATTTATGATAAGGTGATCCAGCTTGCCGTGAACCGACCAGCGGTGATCATTGGCATGACTTTTGTCGTTGTTTTTCTGAGTTTTGGTTCTTTAAAATTTGTAAAAAATACTTTTATGCCTCCAAACGACCTGGGTGAATTTATGGTAAACATTCAAATGCCGCCAGGAACATCGCTTGATGGTACAAATAAAGTAATCTCTGAAATCCGCAATAAAGTACAGAAAATTCCCGAAGTTACCATGATTGCAACTACAACGGGAACTCAGGAGGGACAATCTGACGTAGCCAACATTGCTGTAACTTTATTGGCATATGCCGAAAGAAATAAATCAACTTCTCAGGTTAAAGAAGAAGTCCGCGATTTATTAAAAGAATACAAGTATGCCAACGCTACGGTCGGAGATTACAGCCCGGTTGGCGGCGGCGCACGATTTCCGTTTAATTTATACATTAAAGGCGAAGATTTAAATCTTGTTGCGGATTATACCTTTAAGCTGGTAGAAAAATTAAAAACCATTTCGGATCTTACGGAAGTAAATCCGGATTACAGAACCGGTAAGCCGGAATTTCAGGTACGATTTGACCCGACAAAAATGCAGTCGCTCGGAGTAATTCCAGGTATTGCAGGTTCTGAGCTTCGCTATCACATTGCAGGGGGAGTAGTTGGAGAATTACACGAAGACGGCGAACAATACGATATTCGTCTTCGTATGCAGAAAGAACAAAGAAATCTGCAAAAGTATTACAATGAAACCAGGGTTCAGAATATGCAAAATAAAATGATTCCGCTAAACGCCGTTAGTCATCCCGTGATAGCGGCAGGGCCTGATAAAATTCAACGTCAAAATCGTTCACGAGTGATTTTAATCAATGCAAACATCGCAAAAGGCGGAGCCGTAGGAACAGCAACAAACCGCGCAAAAGAAATAATGACAAAAGAATTTCCGCCGCCAGAAGGTGTCTCATATGAATTTGTTGGGCAATCTGAGGATATGCGCGAACTTATGCAGAATATTTTACTGGCCTTCGGTCTCGCGCTGATGTTCATTTATCTTGTTCTTTCAAGTTTATATGAATCATTCATTACTCCGGTGACAATTTTATTTGCCATTCCACCGGCAATATCCGGAGCATTTCTTGGTCTTGCGATTACAGGTGAAATGATGAATATTTTTAGCATGATCGGGATGATTCTTTTAATGGGTCTGGTTACAAAGAACTCAATTTTGTTGGTTGATTATGCCGTCGAAGGAATGAAATCCGGTTTGTCGCGGGCTGAAGCGATTGCCCATGCCGGTCAGGTAAGATTACGCCCAATTTTAATGACATCTTTTGCCATGATTGCAGGAACTCTTCCTCTTGCACTTGGTATTGGCGAGGTTGCAAAAATGAGAAAATCAATGGGAGTTGCCATCGTTGGCGGCCTCATTGTTTCTACGCTGATTACATTGATAGTAGTACCGGCCATTTTTAGTTATATAGATCGTTTTAGAGAATGGGTAGAAAGTAAATTCCGCAATGATGAGTCAGATTCTGAATTTCAGTTTTCAGAGAGCCCTGAAATGCTAAATGAGACTAAAAGAAACGTTGTAAAAAAAATCACAAAGAAAAAAACAAAATAAACTGATGTATCTTGTCGTTATGTTTTTAAAACCGGTGTATCGGCTTCTATTTAATGATAAATAAAATATTGACAGGTTGCGATTGATATTTTAATAATATCTTTTATAAATCTAAACAATTTTTACAGAGGTGCCATATGTTATTATCAAGCAACGCTATACGATACTTTAACTTGAATTCCGGTCTATATTTTATTAAAACCAGGAATTCCTTTTATTTAATGTTCCTTCTAAATTTATTTATATTTCCAGGTTTATTTGCTCAGACCAATAATCCAACGGAAAATACAGGTCTTGCGCGTGTAGCGATCATTTCTTTTGAAGACAATACAGGTTCTGAAAATTATAAATATTTGTCTGGTTCACTTCGAGAGGCCATTAATAATTCTATGAAGAAAAATTTCACCTATGAAGCTGTGGAATTTACTCAAACTGACGCTGTAATTAAAGATCTTCAAAAAACGGGGAATGTTCAGAAAATTGATCTTGCGACGATAAAAAGGGCAGCTAAAGAATTAAAAGCAGATGTCGTTGTCTTTGGAAATTATACCTATGATGAGAAAGAGAACATGGTATTGTTTAATGTAAGTATCTATCTTACTATGGCAGACGCTAGAAGAGATCTCGAATTAACTAAAAATATGGTTGATAATACTATTTTTATGGCAACTGAAAAAGTTTCTCAGAATCTTGTTACAAACATTAAGCAAATGGTAGAAGAAAACCGAGTAAAACATGCGGTTGCACAAAAAGAAAATAGTACAAAAGTTGAGGATAAAAAAGATGAAAAACTTGTTTTAACCAAAGAAGATACCAACGTTGGACCAACCTGGAATGGAAAAATTTTTTCATGGGGAATATGGATGTATACAGGATTTGGTTATTTACTTTCAGACGGAATTTCAAAATCAACGATAATGGATAAAGGTTGGGATTGGCAATTGGCTGCAATTTATTTGCGTTATTTTCCTGCTTCTAATTTACAGATATCATTATATAGCGATTTTTCATTTGGTATTGGCAATCATTCTGTATTAACGACGGATCCATTTACAAATGCAAGTACATATAATACAGTTACAACTATCTATAGCGCCCTGAAGATTGTTCCTTCTATAGGTTACCGATATTCGATGACAAACTTTAACTTTTTTATAGAAGCTGGTCCTGGAATACGAATGAGTCTTCAATATGGTAATCTATACGGGGCTGCACTTGGTCTCGGAGCAGAATGGCTGGTATTCAATAATTATGCCATAGGACTAAAGGCAACAAGTGATATATTTTTCAATTTTAAAAATGATTACTATGTATTTACGCCAGTTAAGGGAGAGCTTTTATTTACCTTTGTGCATTGATCTCACAAACGCTTATGTGCCAGGGAACTTTGAATTCATGCCTAAGCTCATATTTTTCTAAAAGGTTATACGGGGTCAGGGTTTTTTTCCTTTACAACTGAATTTTACAAACGTTTCTGCCCCTTATAATAAGAATAATAAGAATTGATTTTTTTTTTAGATTGATTCATAATGGTATAAAAATATGAAATTAGTAAAAACAGCAGTTGTATTTCCCGGGCAAGGCGCTCAAAGACCAGGTATGGGGCAGGATTTTTGCGAAAATAATGTTTCAGCGAGAAAAATTTTTGAAATTGCCTCTGAAGCTTTAGGCGAAGACATGAAAGAGCTTTGCTTTACCGAACATCCAAAACTTAATTTAACCGAATATACACAACCTGCCATCTTAACTACTGAAATTGCGATGTTAGCTGCCCTGAAAGATCAATATGGTTTTGAGGCTCAATATTTTGCCGGTCATTCCCTTGGCGAATACGCCGCTCTTGTGGCTGCCGGTGTAATTGATTTTAAAGATGCTGTAATCATTGTAAAAAAAAGAGGTCAATTGATGCAGGCTGCAGTGCCTGAAGGCGTCGGAGCCATGGCGGCTCTTCTTATTGATAATATTGAACAAACCAGATTTAAAGAAATTACAGAAAATGCCGGAGCTGAAATTGCGAACTTTAATTCGGCGGGGCAGGTTGTAATCAGCGGAAAAACCGAGTTTGTAAAAAAGGCTTCCGGTGAACTACAAAAAGAATACCCGGATATGCGTATTGTTGATTTACCAGTAAGCGCTCCTTTTCACAGTAGTCTTATGAGAGTCATTGAAGATGAATTTAAAAATTTTTTAGGTAAATTTTCATTTAATGCTGAGAATAGCTCAAATGTGCTTTCTAATTTTAAAGGGGATTTTCATAAGCCTGACCAATTTATTGATAACATTGTTCGGCAAATCAGCGGTTCTGTTCAATGGATTCAAAATATGCGCGTATTAAAAGGTGTTGCTGAAGTTATTTATGAGGTTGGACCAAATAAGGTTTTATCTAAGTTTTTTTCAACCATTGATGTAAATGTTCCGGCAATTATAAATGAGCGATCTGCTAAAAAAACTTTTGAAGTGGAAACATAAAAAAATGTATCTGGCAACCTGTCAGGTTCATAAATTAGAATGGAGGATGTATGGATTTTAAAAATAAAAATTATTGGGCATTGATTCTTGGTGGTTCCAGCGGGTTTGGTCTGGCGACAGCAAAAAGCTTAAGTAAAGCCGGCATGAACATTTGTATTGCTCATCGTGATCGACGCGGTTCAATGGATCGTATAAATAAAGACTTTGATGAAATTAGAGCAAATGGCGTGAAACTTGAAGCTTATAATACCAACGCTTTGGAGGCAGCAGAGAGAAAAACTCTACTTGATGATTTAAGCGGAAAAATGGGTAACGGTAAAATACGAGTATATCTACATTCCATTGCGTTTGGTAATTTAAAATTATTAGCGCCAATTATTAAAAAAGATGTAAAAACTCCAGTTCAGTTGCTTGCTGAAAAAGCAGGTGTTTCAGAAGATATTATTAAAAAAGCTGCAAATGAATTGTTTGAAGCCGGCAACGATGCCTTTATAAATTTGGCAGACCCTGCTATTTATAACAACGATTTATTAACTGATGATGAAGACTTGTCAAATACAATATTTTCGATGGGTACAAGTTATTACACCTGGGCAAAAGATGTATTTACACGTAAATTGTTTGCGCCTGATGCGCGTATGTTTGGTTTAACCAGCGAAGGTAATGAAATTGCCTGGCGTGGGTATGCATCCGTAGGCGCTGCAAAGGTTGCGATGGAAGCCTTGTCGCGAAGCATGGCATCTGAATTTGGACCTTATGGAATACGTTCAAATATAATTCAGGCAGGAGTTACCGATACACCGGCTTTGCGTCATATACCGGGTAATCTTCATATAAGTGCAAATGCTCGTTTAAGAAATCCGCTTGGCAGGTTGACTGTCCCTGAGGATGTTGGAAATGTAATCAGGCTTCTGGCGACAGACGAAGCTGGCTGGATTAATGGTACCATCATACGCGTTGATGGCGGCGAACATATAGCCGGATAAATATAAAAGGATTCCTGAATGAAATATAAAGAATTTCTCGAGACTTCTTCTTTGAAAAAAGAAGATCTCGTTGCACACGCTTACGGAACTTTACTTGAAGACCCGCCGCCGGAATTTCCCCAGGTACCGGCACCGCCATTTTTAATGGTAGATCGAGTTGTAGAAATTAAAAGAAATGGCTCAAAAGGGTTTCTGGTCGCTGAAAAAGATGTTCATATCGATGAATGGTTTTTTCAAATTCATTTTAGAAATGATCCTGTTCAACCAGGATGTTTAGGCGTTGATGCGATATGGCAATTATTGGGTTTATATTGTTCTTTAAATGGAGCAACAGGCGCTGGCCGAGCTATCGGTTGCAGAGATATTGAATTTAATGGACAAATTCGACCTTCAAATAAACTGGTACGTTATGAGATCGCAATACGCAGATTTAGCATTATGGAACAGCAGGGTGTTGCGCTTGCCATTGGTGATGGAAAAGTCTTTGTAGACGGGGAACAAATCTATACAATAAAAGATGCCAAGGCCGGTTTGTTTAAAGGCTTGGCCTATACGAATTATCCGCATGAGGGAACCAATTCAACCGGTGGAATCATTCAACAATCTTAAATATGGTTGAATATCATTTGACGGGAGGTTTACATTTTGTGATGATGCAAACTCTCAATATGTAGTAATAAATTTTATGGAAGAAAAAATAGCATTGGTTACAGGTGGTGGTACAGGAATTGGGGCGGCTTGTTGTCGGTCTCTTTCTGATGCCGGATTTAAGGTTGGTATTCATTATAATAGTAGTAAAGTAAAGGCTGAAGAGTTGGCAGCTTCACTTCCCAATTGTTTTATAATACAGGGAGATGTGTCAACTGTGGAAGGGATAGATTCGGTTTATGATGTGATCAAAAAAGATCACAATGGTCAGGTTGATGTTCTTGTTAATAATGCAGGGATAGCCCTGGATAATCCGATTTTTTCAGCAAATTTGGATGACTTTCAAAAAACAATGGATATAAATGTACGTGGTACATGGTATATGATTAAAAGAATAGCGCGATTTATGATTCGTAAAAAATCAGGTCGTATAATTAATATATCAAGTGTGATTGGTTCCGTGCCAAATCCGACTCAGTCTGTTTATGGTATGACAAAAGCTGCAATTGATAATTTAACTAAAGTCGCCGCCATAGAGTTAGCTCAATACAATATATTGGTAAACTCAGTTGCTCCAGGATTTATTGATACAGATATGACTAAAAAAATACCGGAAGAACTTCAAAAAGAAATATTTAAAAAAATTCCGCTTGGTCGAATGGGACAACCGGAAGAAGTTGGCGATGTTGTAAAGTTTCTTGCAACTTCAGGAACATACATCACAGGTTCAATAATTCATGTTAATGGGGGTATGTATGGATAAATCGGCAACACTAGATATTCGAAATGAAGTATTAAGCAAAATACCGCAACAAAAACCGTTTCGCTTTGTAGATGAAATTATTGAACTCTCAGACTCTCATGCAGTAGGTAAATACCATTTTACTGAAGATGAATATTTTTATAAGGGACACTTTCCTGGAAATCCCGTAACACCTGGAGTAATTCTTATTGAAACGATGGCTCAAATCGGTCTGGTTGCGCTAGGAATATACCTTCACATGATTGAAGAAGGGAATAATAATGACATTATCACTCTTTTTGCAGAAAGTGAAGTAGAATTTGCATTACCCGTTATGCCGGGAAGTATTGTTATTGTTAAAAGTGAAAAAATGTTTTATAGACGAAAAAAACTTAAAGCTCAGGTCGAAATGTGCCTGGAATCAGGAGAACTGGTTGCCAGAGGTGTTTTATCTGGAGTAGGAGTACAGCAAAATGTCAGATAATAGAAGAGTCGTAGTAACTGGACTTGGGGTCATAACATCAAATGGTCATGGGATTGAAGAATTTACAAGCGCATTACGAAACGGGAAAAGTGGTATCAGGTTTATTAGTGAATTACAAGAGCTAAATTTTGCCTGTCATGTAGGCGGAATACCGCTTGCGACAAATGAGATATTTTCAAAATATTTTTCTGCAGAAGCGCTTTTGGCAATGAACGAAGCAATGCGCTATGCGGGAATTGCCAGTATCGATGCATGGAAGGATGCTGGACTTGAGGTACCTGAATTAGATGATGATAATGTTCATTGGGATACTGGAGCCATCATCGGCGCGGGACTCGGCGGAATGGATACAATTGGTAACCTTGTTGTTCCCAAGGTAAATGAAAAAAAAGTAAAACGTATGGGGTCTACTGCGGTAGAACAAACCATGGGCAGTTCCGTTTCAGCCAAAATTGGCGGACTTCTGGCTATAGGTAATCAATTAACATCAAACAGTAGCGCTTGCAATACCGGTACAGAAGCAATCATCGATGCATATTATAAAATTAAGCATGGATACGCTGATAAGATGTTAGCCGGTGGGGTTGAAGGAAGTTCTCCGTATATCTGGGGGGGATTCGATGCCATGAAAGTACTAAATAGCTCTAGCAATGATTCACCAGAGAAAGCATCGCGGCCAATGAGCGCATCTAGCGGTGGTTTTATTCCAGGGTCAGGCGCAGGTGTTTTATATCTTGAATTACTTGAATCAGCAGAAAAAAGAGGAGCAAGAATCTATGCAGAAATTATTGGCGGTGCATTGAATTGCGGCGGCCAGCGAATGGGCGGATCCATGACTGCACCGAATTCTACTTCTGTACAAAGATGCATTAAAACTGCTATGGGTTATGCCGGAATAAAGTCAGAGGATATTGATTACATAAATGGGCATTTAACGGGTACGATGGCTGATCCTCGGGAAGTAAACAACTGGGCAAAAGCTCTTGATGTCAGTCCAGACAAGTTTCCATATATTAACTCAACAAAATCTTTAATCGGTCATTGCCTCGGGGCAGCTGGAAGTATTGAAAGCGTTGGAGCAATATTGCAACTTTATAATGGATTTATTCATAAGTCGATAAATTGTGAGGATTTGCACGAGGAAATAAAACCCTATGCGGCAAGTGTTGTACAGCAAACGATTGAAACAGATATAAATATATTAGCAAAGGCTAGCTTTGGTTTTGGTGATGTTAATGGATGTCTAATTTTTAAAAAGTGGAAAAAATAAAAAACGTAACTTATTAAATCAAAATTAGTTTGATAGATTATAAACGATGAATCTATTTGGATATATTAAGGATGTTTTTAGTAAAGTTACAAATAATATTAAGGAGTAAAAGATGAGCGAAAAAGAAATATTTGATAAGGTTGTCAAAATATTAGGACCATATGTACGAAATGAAGCAGGTTTAAAAGATATTGAACATAAAACCAATATCGTTACTGATTTACAGGTAAATTCTTCAAGACTGGTGGACATCATTCTGGCAATGGAAGATGAGTTTGATATTGAAATTGCAGATGAAGAGGCTGATAAAGTAGAAACAGTCGGCGCTGCTGTAAATTTAATTAAAGGTAAGATAGGCTGAGTTTTTGAAATTGTGAATTCTGAATATAGACTAATTTAGTAATGCTTATTCTAGAATATCTAGAGTGCTAAAAATAGAGTAAACCTATTTAATAGAGGGGGGCACCACCCCCCATATAAAACAGTTGTCTAACCGACTACAGTAATTCATGCTGTTTAAAGAATACAAGTTTTATTGTAACAAAAGGATATTAAGGCATACTTAAGAAATAGATTGTATGGTATATAGTAAGTCTATTGATGAAAATACAAGTTTTTATAAAAAATATCTGAATGCAGATTATTTTAAACTTTTTATTCAAATTGTACTTGGTATCTTGGCTATTTTACCTTTAGGAAGCGCTATTGTTTATGTCTTACGTTTTAAATTACAATATAAAGTCAGAAATTTAAAAGAAATTCGTAAAACATATCGAGAGCTTACAAAGTCTCGTCAGCCAATACTAATTTGTCCTAATCACTTAACCATGATTGATTCTGTAATTCTTGTATGGGCATTTGGCTCTATGAGTTGGTATTTTTTTAATTACCGAAAACTTACATGGAATGTGCCGGCAGTTGAAAATTTTAAAAATACTAGATTAAGAAGTATTATAACTTATCTTAGTAAGTGTATTCCTGTTGACCGTAAGGGATCTAAAGAACACCATGATCATGTTCTCTGGAGAACCATTTATCTCATGAAGAGACTTCAGGTTTTTACATATTTTCCTGAAGGCGGTAGAAGCAGAACGGCAAGAATTGATACAGAAAATATCCGTTATGGGGTTGGAAAACTTGCAGCAGAAATACCTAACCTAAAAGTAATTTGCGTTTACATGAGAGGAGATGGACAAAAAGACTACTCAGAAATTCCTCAAAAGGGTGAAACTTTAAATATTTCTTTTAAAGTTATATATCCAAAAACTGAATATACCGGTCTGAGGGCTCATCGTGATTTAAGTACCCAGATCATCATGACCTTAAAAGACATGGAAGATGAGTACTTTGCAAGTCATCAGTCTGGGCAATGATATTGTCGATCTTAACGATCCTGATACAGTTAACCTTCTAAATAATAAAAAATTTCTACAACGGGTTTTTTGTGAATCCGAACTTGAGAATTTAACTCAATTAGCCATTGATAAACAAAATAGTTATTTATGGAAGCTATGGGCAGCAAAAGAAGCAGCATATAAAAGTATAAAAAGACTAAGAAATGATATTATTTTTTCACCGCGCCGTTTTCATGTTTCTTCAGATACTGCCAGTGTAAATTACGAAGATGTATGTTTTTTCGTAGATTTTAAAGAGAACAATAAATATCTTCATGCATCATGTTTTATTTTTTGCGAAACAGTTAACTCCTCTGAGATAAAATTCATTGATCAATACGTAAAGTTCGTTTCACCACAGGACATTTCTTTAGATGTAAAGTTAAAAGCAACGATGAATGTTCAAAACTGGATTATCAGTTATAAAGAGATTCGCAAAATAATTCAGGAAAAAAATATATCAATAACTTCATCATATTCTCATGAATCTTCTCTGTGCCGAACCTATGCGGCTTTACAGATCTCTCAATATCCAGGTTTTAATAAAGTAAGGATTAGAAAAAGTTCTCATTTTCGAAACGCTATTCCTGAAATATGGTTAAACGATATTAAAACCAATCATTTATTATCAATCAGTCATCATGGAGAATATTGCGCAGTTTTATTTTGCCAATTGCATGATTTATTATAAATTAGTTCCTGCTTGACGGTTTCATTCAGAAAGCGTATATTGCTTTATGCGTTATGTTTCTCGTTTAATTTCAGCAGGATTTCTTTGTCTTTCAATATACTCCTGTAATCAAGATTTAAATTATGTGGAGTTTCCATATCAGCATTTTGGACGAGAAGTAAAAAGCAAAATCGGTA
>JAOUFY010000098.1 GCA_029857955.1 Spirochaetia bacterium | reverse complement strand
TGGGCTGAATTCTGGGACAATATGAAATACCGAACTTTTCTAAATGGGGAAAATGCCTTTGACTTAGTCGTATGATTTACTAAAAAGTAGCCGCTCCCATTTTCTTTAACATTTTTAAAGATTTACTTTCTGTGTTGAACGTTCAATTTGTCATATGAACAACGATTTAAAAAACGAAGCAAAAATAGAAATACAACTTGACCCCGAAATACTCAAAGGTACATATGCAAATGTTACCAACATCGGACATACGCAGGAAGAATTTCTAATAGACTTTCTTCTTGTACAGCAACAACCCGCTCCATTTGGAAAACTTGTTTCAAGAATCATCGTATCTCCAGGTCATGCCCGCAGACTGCTAACTGCCCTGCAGGATAATATTCGAAAGTATGAAGAAAATTTCGGAAAAATGGATTTAACGACCACGCCTAAAAATCAAATCATTCAATAATTCCGTGGTTTTTAAATCTGTCGGGGAGTTCTTAACCAAGTTTGAAAAAACGGATAAACTACCCAATATTATATTAGTATACTCAAATGTCCATGACTCCATTCAACAAATATTCGTTGCTGCCGCTGAAAAATTAAAAAAAACATTTTCGCAAGTTGACTCAATTTCATTAAACGGCACAGAAATCGACTCCGGAGTATTTCACTCTGAAATGTCTACCATCCCGATGTTTGATATGGGCAGACTAATCCTTATTCGTCATGCCGATGCCGTCTTAAAAAAAATTGATTCCAATAAAACCGTACTTGCGTATTTTATTCGCGACTTTAACAACATATACGATAAAACATTATTGATCATCCAGTGCGAAGGAAAGCTTCCGGCATCTTTAAGTGCATTATCTGAAAAAGCATGGACAATTGAAGAAGAAAAAACCCGCCCAAGAGATATTCCTGACATTATTAAGACAAGAGCACATAAAATGGGTTTTGAAATTGAAGACGGAGCTATTCAAGAAATGGCAGGGCGCTACAGTCTTAACCCTGGACTTCTCGTCTCAGCTCTCGACAGATTGTTTTTATACTGTCTCGACGAAAAAAAAATCAATCGGGATGATATTCGCGAAGTCTCTATCAACATTGAGGGCGATCTTGTATTTGACATCATTGACGCTGTTGCAGCAAGAGATACAAACAAAGCGGTAAAATTATTTCAGAACAATGAATTTACAAACGGCGTTTTTTTTGCCGGTTCTATTAACAAGTTTTTCACTGACTTTATGCGCTACTTATATCTTAAAAACAACGGCATGGGAATCAAAGAAATTCACGAGCGGCTTGAATTAAATACGCGTCACAGCTTTATTTTTCGAAAAAACGAAGAACGATTTAACATGGCGCTGAAAAAGTATTCAATGGGCGAAGTTTCTGAAATACTTGAAAAACTTTTTGAACTAGACCGAGCCATGAAAGAAAATAACGGGATCGATATTCAAAAAAATCTACTAACCATGTTTATCATCTCTTTGGAGTATAAAGACCGCTAGTTTTCTTTGATGAATCGCCGGCCTTTCGAATCCAGATTTTAAATTTACCGTTTTTATCCTCAAACCACTGGTACCCGCGCACCTCGAGGAATTTTTTTAACTTGAATTTTTCAAAGTTTAAGATATTATCCTGCATTTTCATCGTTCCTCCATGAACGTTACATTGTAAAACACTCTTCCTTGAGCATCATGTTTGTAGTGTAAAATCTCACCCGGAGGGTGAAGTCTGCGGCATTGCCTGGACTTCAAAAAATGCCCTCGCAGCAGTATTCAATGATCCGAAAGCGGCTTTTAATTCATAATTTAAAACACTGCTTTCATAGTGATTCTACTTTTATATAATCGGTCTGAGACAACCCAATATTAACCGGATAAGTCGACTTTGATCAAACAATAAATAATTTAAAATATGAAAGGGTATTTTAAAAGGTATATGCAATACCAATTTCACCAAAAAAACTGTTGGCTGGCTCGCTAATGCCGGATATTTCAGTGCCAATTTTTTCCATGACAATAATTCTTGAAATAAACATTTGCTTAAAATATAGATCCAGCAATAAACTGGTCGATTTATATGTCGGGGGACCAATGACAATACCTACCGGAGTCATTATCAAAGTTAATCCGGCATATCCCTGACCATTTGCAAAAACAAAAGGTTCTTTATTGTTAAAATCCTGAAAATAAAATCGGGAACCAAGTAAAAAACCAAATTGTGTAGGGATTTTATTGAAAACCGGCGTCATTTTTCCAAAAGACATGTCTAAATATAAATCATACCAGCCGATATAATGCCCCACCGTTACTCCTGATATTGCTGCAGAATATTCCGTAATAAAAAATTCATTGGATCTTAAACCAATAGCAAGTTCGAAATGTGCAGGAATTATAGAGGTCGGGGTTTCCGGATAAGCGATACGGTATTCAAGTTTAGATAACGCCCTGTCAAATTCAATACTCTGAGGCCCAACTGCAGGGTCCCTGAATAGCAAATTTGGGTATATATAAAATAGTAAGGAACTAAATTCCTTTTGAAATCCGGCAATCAAGCCAAGTTTTGTATCGGCTCTTTTGGGATATGCTGAATTTTGAATAAATCTACCAACTTTATAAATACTGTCATAGCTGAAATTAGCCTGCGAAAAATAAATCCCCAGTCCATAAAAAAACATTTTTGAATGAAAGGTAACCCCAATATTTTCTTCAGATGAAATAAAATACGGCAAGCTAACGCCCATATTGGGATTTTTAACTTCCGCTGAAACACGAATTTGGGGAGATGCCCAGAGTTCAGTCGATAACTTCACAGGAAAGGGAATGGTGGTATGCGGTCCATACCATGTAATGGTTTGCGGTTTTTTATTCCATGCCAGTTCAAGTAATCCTGAAATTTCTACCTTTGACATTGGTTTTTTTTCTGACGGCTGCCCCTTTGTATCATCTTCGGCAATTTCACTTTTTTTATCCTGTACATTCTGGTTTTTCAATCCTTCAAGTTCAAACATTCGTTTCTCGGCAGCTTTTTTATACGCACTTGGCAGCCATTCGCGTACATTACTGTTTTGAGGATCCAGTCTGATTACTTTTTCTCCATATACAATTGCATCACTATATTGGCTCGATTCATAAAACGCCTTGCCAAGATTTGCCAAAGAAGGTATTAACACAGGATTTCTTTCAATGGCTTTTTTATAATTTTCAATTGCATTTGGATAATCGCGTTTTAATAAAAACGTATATCCAAGATTATTGTATGTCGCAGCACTATTTTTATCCTGGATTGAAACCGCAGCCTTTAACCGGTTTATCGCCTGATCATAGTTTCCCTGCTGAGCCTGGGTTACTGCCTCTGTATTCATCGATGCCGTATCAGCTGTGACTGATATATTGGAGATGTCAGACTCTTCTGCAAAAACTGGTTTATACAAAATGAGTACAGAAACAATAAAGATCAGATGGATATTTTTCATATTTTTTTTATTTATATTCATATATACTTGTTTACACTACCAAATTGATTTTATGTAAATACATCATACCGTCTTCATTTGGCAAGCCTTTTTTAATAATAATTTTTTCATTACATTCGATTACAGCTTATTATCGACATACATTTTAATAAAATTGATATATAAAACATTTTTATCATGTATAGATTTTTTAAAAAACTCCTTTAATAATAAATATGGCATAAAAATGACATTTTGTGTTTTTTTTTCATGAAAAACAAAAAAAAATAACCCAACATGACCTAAATATCATAAATGGTGCTCTTCATAAAGGGTATCGAATAATTATAGCCGATAATGACAATATTATTGTGGAAAAAACATTCATATAATAAATAATGGCTGTAAATTATGAAATTACTTATTTTTTATAAAGACATCTATATCGTACAGGAGGAAAATGAACAAAATCATAATACATACCATAAAGAATAGTTTAGCATTACTTATTTTATCATTGTTCATTGGACAGTGTGCGAATGGATGTGGGATTCGCCAGACTTCAGAAATACCACCAGGCTATGATACAATAGCGCCCAGTGTACCTGGATCTTTTTCAGCGACAACAGCCGGCGCAAATCAAATCAACTTATCGTGGCTTGCTTCAACAGATAACCTTGTTTCACCGGCAAATGCAATAAGCTATGAGATTTGTCAGGGTACAACCAGCGGCAGCTGTACAGTTACGTACACTGTTACACCAGGAAACACAAGTTATTCAGTAACTGGGTTACTTGCATCAACAAACTATTTTTTTTCAATAAGAGCGATAGATTCATCTGGCAATAAAAGCGCTTATTCACCGGAGGTTTCAGTTACAACGAATGCCGGTGGTGCGATCGGAGTAACGATTAATCAGGCTGCAATTCAAACTGACCCTGCAAATACATTTCCAGTTAGTTTTACAATTGTTTTTAGTTCAGCAATTGATCCATTAACCTTCACTACTGCAGATATAATTCAAACAGGTAGCGCGACAGGTGTTGTATGGTCAGCGCCAACAACTGCTGATAATATCACATGGACTCTTCAGGCAACTGCGGTTGCTACAAATGGAACTATTATACCAACAATTGCCGCAACATCCGTAACGGATCTAGCGGCCAACACCAATACAGCATCTACCAGTACGGACAACAGCGTTACAATAGATACTATTGCACCTACGGTTACCATAAATCAGGCTACCCTTCAACCTGATCCGATCAATTTATTGCCAATTAGTTTTACTGTTGTATTTAGTGAACCAATAGCTCCTCTAACTTTCACAAGTGCGGATATCACTCAAACGGGTACTGCAACCGGTGTTGTATGGGCTGCTCCCACAACATCCGATAACATAACCTGGACTGTTCTAGCAACATCAGCAACCACTGATGGAACTATAATCCCTACTATTGCGGCAGCATCTGTAACTGATTTAGCTGGCAATAATAATACAGTATCCACAAGTACAGACAACAGCGTTACAATAGATACAATACCTCCAACTGTTTCGACAGGCTTGCCATCAGTATCACTGGTAAATAGTCTTGGAACTGTAAACTATACAGTTACATATGTTGGAGCAGATATTATCAATCTTTTACCAGCAAATATTACTTTGAATACAACAGGTACAGCAACATGCATGATTGGAGTAACCGCCGGAACAACCTCAACACCTACGGTAACTCTAAACAACTGTACAGGGAATGGAACTGTCGGTATAACAGTTGCCGCTGCAACTGCCTCCGATTTTGCAGGCAACGCTAATTCTGCCTCAGCACCTAGCACTACATTTACTGTTGATGGAACTGCTCCGGCTGGTTATTTAGTTGCCATTGATCAAGCTGCCATAAACAGCACAAATCAAGCTGCTATTTCTTTTACATTTACAGCCGCTGAAATTGCTGCAACCTATAACTACACCATAAGTAGCTCCGGCGGAGGGGTTAACGTTACAGGTACCGGCACCATCGT
>JAOUFY010000005.1 GCA_029857955.1 Spirochaetia bacterium | reverse complement strand
CAGACAGAAAAATGTTTATTGAGTATAGTTTTCCCCCGGGAACGGGCGAAATTGGAAGAACCGTGGGTATTAACCACGGTTCGTCTCCTATGTGTTTTGCTCCCCGACCAGGACTCGAACCTGGGACAAGGTGATTAACAGTCACCTGCTCTACCGACTGAGCTATCGGGGAATTTATTTTATAAAAATTAAACCACCTGTTAAAATGATTTAATGCAACAATACGTTAAATTTGAAACATAGTGTCAACACTAAATCGTTAGAACTACGATCGCGGATGATGAATTTTATGCGCCTTTTCCAGCTCTTTTGAAACAACATGGGTGTATATTTGTGTTGTTGAGATATCAATATGGCCCAACAGCTCCTGAACAGAACGTAAATCAGCGTTATTTTGTAATAAATGTGTAGCAAATGAATGTCGTAATGTATGCGGAGTGATGTTCTTTTTTATACCGGCCCTGTCAATATATCTCTTTAAAAGTCTCCAGGCGCTTTTTCTATTGATGCTACCGCCTTTTTTTGAAATAAATACATACTCGCTATTTCTTTCACCCATAATACGATCTCTAATTGTACCAATGTATGCGTTCAAAAGTTCTGCAGCGATTTCACCAAAAGGCACAAGTCTTTCGCGGCCGCCCTTACCTTTTACATTGATCAACATATTATCCAAATCCAGGTCTGTGATTTTTAAATTACACGCCTCAGAAATTCTCAAACCCGCCGAGTATAAAATTTCAAACATCGTCATATCTCTTAATTCCAGATCATTGGATTTATTAAAAACCGTGAATAATTTTTTTACTTCATCCTGCGTTAGAAAATCGGGCAAATGTCTTTCAATTTTAGGACTCTCCACTTTATCCATCGGATTATCCATGATAAATTTTTGAATTTCAAGATAATTGTAAAATTGTCTTAACGATGCTATAACTCTCGCTTTTGTTCGATTACTTACTTTTTTTACAGTTTCTTCTCGTAAAAATTCATAAATATCATTTCTACCTATTGAAATAAAATCTTTATTGTCTTTCAACAAAAACCTGTCCAGTTTTTTAATATCAGAGAGATAAGAAAATATACTGTTTTGTGAAAGCCCTTTTTCTATTTCCAGGTAATCTTTAAATTCTTTGACAATTTTATTGCTTCTGGCCACCAATTTATCCCTCTCAAAATAATCGTTTCCATGCAGATTCGATTACTGTTTCTTTAAATATGATAAATAAACCATCGACCCAATTGAGACATAATTGAATAAAAAAATAGTATTTTACATAACAATCCGGCATAAAAAATATACTTTTATGCAATGCCATATGTACCTAAAGATATTAAGCAGTATACTTTGATGATAAACTATCTTATCGTTTTTCTCGGAGGCGGGCTTGGTTCGCTATGTCGTTTTTTACTGTCTACCTATGTAACAAAATCCGTAAATTCATTTTTTCCAATGGGGACTCTCACCGTTAACCTGATAGGATCATTTATTATAGGTTTTTGTTATGAGCTGTTTGAGCGCTACATTGTACCCTCAGAAGTTCGTATATTACTTACAACAGGTTTTCTTGGAGGGTTTACAACCTTTTCAACATTTGCTCTTGAAAACACCAACTTGTTACGTGATGGTGAATACCGGTATTTTTTAATAAATCTGTTAACAAGCAATGCAGCTGGAGTGTTGTTTGCATTTGCAGGTATCATGTTTATTAGAATTATTTTTAAATTTGTCATGAGGTAAGTATGAATACATTCAAGGAAGCTTCACTTTTACGAGTTTTTGTCGATGAATCAGATAAACTAGACGGTTTTCCATTATATGAAAATATTGTCTTAAAAGCGCGCAAATTAAACTTAACAGGGGCCACAGTAATACGCGGTATTGCAGGTTTTGGGGCTCATAACTTAATTCATTCATCTAAAATACTGGATATGTCTCATAATCTGCCGGTTATAATTGAAATCATTGATCAAAAAGAAAATCTGGAACATTTACTGTCATATCTGAGTGAAGTCGTTAAAGAAGGTCTCATTACATTAGAAGATATAAAAATCATGAATTTAAAACGATAAGAAATATCGTCTACCGGTTAAAATACATTGGACCAATAAAAAAATAAAAAAATTTATTTTCTAAAATTTTTACTTGTTTTAAGGCAACGACTTAAATCAACTGAAGTTTCATATTGAGAGCATGAAATCTTTTTGCCAGAGTAATATATTCTTCATTGTCCTGCTTTGAAGATTCAGCAACAAGACTTAACCAGAGTTCGGCATTACTTTTTGTTTTTTCCAGGCTATAAGCCCAAGTGATAGATTTCGGATAGTACAGAATTTTTTGCCATGTTTGAGAAAAAGAGTCGATTGGAATTGTCAAAAAATTAAATTCTTCAATGATATCTAAAAACTGCTGCTCCTTGATATCAGGAAACCTCTCCCTTACATCGCTTATAGAAGGAATTAAATTTTGTTTAAAATAAAAAAAATCAAGTTCTTCAAGTATTCGATTCCTGATCAATATCCGTTTTAAATACTTTTTCTTTAAAGTCGCCTGATTTAATTTCGCTTGTTTGCTTATTTTTCGTTGCTCTTGATTTTCTCTCTCCAGCAACTTTTGCCTGTCTACCACAAACCTTTTTATAGCATTGTAAACCATATCCTGAACAAAACCAATTCGAATCCATAGAAAAAAATTATAGTAAAAAGGAATGATTGCCTGATAAGCAATATTTAATAATATAGAATAGTTTTTGTGAAAAAGAGGATTGTTAAATGGATTTATGTCGGGTTTTATTTTTTGAGAATCCTGCAAAAGTTTTCTAAAAGCAAGAATTTTCCAAAATTCATTCTGCGGCAGATTTTTTAACATTTCCAGAGAAGAGTTGAAGTTTTTAAAAGTCATCTCCATAAATACATGAACCGTTCCACCGCGTCTTTCCCAGGTGGTGCTTACGATTGATCTTTCGCTTTTAACTTTTTCAATTGAATCAAATGGATATTGCTCAAGTTCTGCTTCCGTAAAAAAATACATCGATTGAGAAGGTTCTTCCAGACGATTGCATATTTTATTTTTTAATTCCTCATACATGGTATAAATATATTCGATATTTTTTTTCTCCATGTTTTCATTGACAAATTTTTCAAGCTCATGAATTAACTTAAACACAATTCTGGCAGGGTAGCAACTTTGATTTTTATATTTTTCTTCTTCAAAATATCTTTGAACAGAATATGCTTTATCAGCGGTAAATCTTGAAAGCTGTTTGTTATCATATTCAATTTTAAAAATTTCTTCTTTAAGTCTTATCACATCAAGTTCGCGTTCTACGACTGGAACTGTTTCATATTGCGGTAAAATTCTATTGTAAAAAAAAGCGCTTAACGTTCTAGATGTTTCTTCTAAATTCACATTCGATAACAAGAATATATGCTGATTAAAAAGTTCAATTGCTTTACGTTTTAAAACAAGCGCTTTCATTAAGTCTAGTTTAAACTGATTAAGAGTTCGTTTCTCAATGTTCATTTCAAAATCACTCATTTCAAAGAGTAAATCAATAGAAAAATATATTTCAGGATAAAACACTTCAGAGTGTTCATCTTCGAGCATACTGCTTTCAAGATCCTTCCAAAATGCATCCCGATTAAATTCAAGGCTATTGGCATATGAACTAATTTCTTCAACGCACTTTCCGACCAGTTCATAATACACATCAATGATATCATATGATTTTTTTTCTGGACGACAAATAATAAAATATCGGGGAATTAACTTTCGACTTAATTCATTGTATACAATAAAAGGTATAACCACAATTAAGTTATCTAATTTGAGTTCAATGAGCGCTTTACGAATACTGGATTCAGAATAACGTCCAGTTAGTTTATTGACAAGCTCATGAAACGTAATTAAAATACCATTTTTTGCATTTTTAATAGAAGTTCTTTCGTCAATAAGCAATAATGTATCAAACTTTTCTGGTTTTTCAAGATAAGCGCCTTTTACAAAGGCTTCTTTTTTAGTGTATAAATTAAGAAAATCTTCTGACACATCTAATAATATATGAATTAATCTACCTGAATACAAGTTTTTTTGATTTATTAGACAATTAAATAAATTTTATAAAAAACAGGCAATGGGGTTGTCTAATAAGTCAAAATTTGAACCGCGATGACGCAAAGAACGCAAAGGAATTAAAGAAAATGATAAGAAAAATTCCTTTATTTATTTACTTTGCGCTCTTCGCGCCTTTGCGGTGAGACTTTTTAGGCAGCCCCTTACCCTGACAAAATGATCCAAAGTGGTCTGAAAAAATATAAAGATCACTCATCTGCAATGGTAAAATACGATATCTGCTCGCGCAGGGCATTGGCTTCAGCGCTGGTTTCTTCAGCCGAGGCGGCAAGCTCTTCTGATGAAGAAGCATGCGACTGAACCAGTGAATCAAGCATTGATACGCTCTTTTCAATTTGATTTATGCTGCCTAACTGTTCATTTGCAGAGTCTGAAATACCGGTCACCAATCCGCCGGTTTCTTTAATACCGGGAATCATTTCAGCAATGATCTGCCCTGTTTTTTCCGTAATTTCGCCGGTACTTGCGGCTAATTCGTTGATTTCTCTGGCAGCAGTTTGCGAACGCTCGGCAAGTTTTCGAACTTCCATGGCGACAACGGCAAAACCTTTTCCCTGGTCTCCCGCACGCGCAGCTTCAATGGCGGCATTTAGAGCTAACAAATTTGTCTGATAGGCAATTTCTTCAATTACAGTTATTTTTTCGGTTATGCTTTTCATGGCAGCGATGGTTTCAATCATTGCATTACCGCCGACAGTAGCTTGCTCAGAAGTTTTCACCGCCATATTTTTAGTGGTATTTGCATCATCCGTAGTGTGATGAATCGATGAAGTAATTTCTTCAATGGATGCGGTAACTTCTTCAAGATTAGCAGATTGTTCTACAGCTTCCTGACTCAACGTTTGAGCGGTCATGCTGAGATCGTTTGAATTCGTTGTTAAGACTTCAATTGATTTAATAACCTCACGCATGATGCTATTGAGTTTAGCACTCATTTTTTGCATCCCCAGAAGCATCTGCCCTGTTTCGTCTGTTGAGTCTACAATAATTTTTTCGGTTAAATCACCCTCACTGATTTTGTTGGTAATGTTTAACACTTTTAATATTGGCTTCACAATACTTCTTGTTATAGAAAAAGAAATTACAATACTGACAACCAGCAAAGCAATCGCGCTAAATATCAATGAATAAAGTATTTTTTTAACAAGCTCTACGTTATGACCAGAATTTGCTATAATTTCATCTGTCTGCGAATTTCTAAGTTCACGAATTTTTTCGCCAAGTACCATCGAATCGCCATCAAATTCTTCCATTACGACGTTTCCTGCCGCAATACCTGATTTAACGTAGGTATGGGCCATTCGTTTACCTGTCTCATAAAATTCATTAAACGCCCATTCAAGATCATTTATTTTTTCCAAAGATTCTTTGTTATTTTCTTTTCTAAACATCTCTTGAAATTTTTTAATTCCGTCAGCAAACTCATCCGCATTTTTTTTAGCCTCGTTTAAACCTGCTTCATCGTGAGTTGCCGAAACATCTGTTAAAAATTGCTGCACCTGCACTACATTTAAAAGCATTTTATTGGCAAGCAAACTAAAAGGGAGACTCTCGTTGGCGGTTTGTTCAACATTTGATCTTAACTGGTTTAAAAAAACCACTGCTGCAAAAATCGTGATTGATAATAATGCAATGATAGAACCAAAACCAATTGTTAATCTGTTTCCAATTTTTATATTTTTAAAATTCATATCCTGCACCTTTAAATAACATTGCAATGTTAATTGCCATCCTGGCAACGATAAAATTATTTATATTTTACCATGTACGCGAAACGTTTGAACCTTTTTTGCAATAATATTACACCAGACAACCATGCTACTGTATAAATACATTATCGGCAGAAAAACACTGTAAAAAGTAGTTGTCATCATCACTTTATGTATATTTTTGACCTTAAAATAATGAATGATGGAAATGAATATCATATGATGAGTAAAGAAAATAAAACAGCGGTTATTAAAAAATTTGCAGTACACGAAAAAGACACCGGTTCCAGCAAGGTACAGGTTGCAATTTTAACAGAAAAAATAAACACACTAACAACTCACTTTAACACGCACAAAAAAGACCACCACTCCAGACTTGGTTTATTAAAAATGGTAGGTAAACGAAGAAGACACCTCGATTATCTTAAAAAAACCAATTTTAATGAATACCAGGGTTTACTATCAGCCCTGTCTATTAGAAAATGATTCTTTCAAGAACAGTTTTAATTTCTGTTCATTCATCGTTAAAATTTATTAAAGTTCCAGCAAGGGGTTTCTATGTTTACTTATGAAGAAATTGACATAAGAGGTCATAAATACATACTAGAAACAGGAAAATGGGCAAAACAGGCCGGCGGCTCTGTTGTTGTGCGCTGGAACAACATGGTTATCATGAGCAACACGACCGTTGCTCCGGAAGCAAAAGATGGCATGGATTTTTTCCCCATGACCGTAGAATACCGCGAAAAATTTTATGCATCGGGCAGAATTCCCGGCGGTTTTTTTAAACGAGAAGCGCGCCCAAGCGAAAAAGAAACACTGACTTCACGCTTAACCGACCGACCTCTTCGACCATTATTCCCTGAAGGTTTTGTAAATGAAATTCAGGTATTTGTTACACTCTTAAGCACAGATTGTATTTATCCCGCTCAAATTCATTCTATCACAGCAGCCAGCGCCTCGCTGATGATTTCTGAAGCCCCGTTTCATGGCCCTGTCGCAGGAGTCCAGGTTGGTCGTGTAAACGGAAACTTTATATTGTTCCCGACAAATGACGAGCTTGAAAAAAGTGAATTTAATTTAATGCTTGCCGGAACTAAAAATGCAGTTACCATGATCGAAGGTCATGCAAATGAAGTTTCAGAAGATATCATCATTGAAGCGATAAAAATCGGCCATGAAGAAATTAAAAAATTATGTGAAATTCAGATAAAGTTAAAAGATAAAATCGGCAAAGAAAAAATGCCTGACACTGTACCTGAAGATGTTTCCGAACTAAAAAAAATAGTACATGAACTTGCTTTTAAAGAAATGTCAGAAGCCAATAAAAATACCCAGAAACATGTTCGCCAGGAAAACATCGATCAAGTAAAAACCATCACACTTGAAAAACTCCAGACAAAATGGGAATCGGAATCTATTGATAAAGATATCATCAAACACTCCCTGAAAAAAGCTTCTGAAGTGATCGCTGAACTTGAAGTCGATATCGTTCGCGACCAGATATTTGATAAAGCTATTCGAGCTGACGGCAGAAAGCTTGATGAAATCAGGGACATCACCATAGAAACAGGCGTATTGCCGAGCACTCATGGTTCATCTGTTTTTACACGCGGAGAAACCCAGTCTTTAGGCGTGGTAACTCTGGGCACTTCCAGTTCTGCGCAAATCATAGATGACATTGAAGGGGAAAGCAAACGTAGTTTCTATCTTCATTATAACTTCCCACCTTTTAGTGTAGGTGAAGTGAAAAGATTTTCCGGTCCGGGTCGTCGTGAAATCGGCCACGGTAAACTTGCTGAAAACGCCTTAAAAGCAGTATTACCCGCTCAAGAAAACTTTCCTTATGTGATACGCGTTGTATCAGAAATTTTAGAATCAAACGGCTCTTCTTCAATGGCGACAATATGCTCCGGCTCGCTTGCCATGATGGATGCGGGAATTCCCGTAAAAGCTCCCGTAGCCGGTATTGCAATGGGTTTAATCACCAAAGGCGATAAACACGCTATTTTATCTGATATTGCCGGTCTTGAAGATCACTTCGGCGACATGGACTTTAAGGTTGCCGGAACAGAAAATGGCGTTACTGCATTTCAGCTTGACTTAAAAATTCAGGGAATTGGAACTGAAATCATGAGAAAAGCTCTTGAGCAGGCAAAAAAAGGACGGCTTCATATTTTAGAAAAGATGAATGCAACCCTTAAGCAAGCACGAACTGAACTTTCGCCAAATGCTCCCCGACTTTTAACTTTAAAAATTCATAAAGATAAAATAGGCGAATTAATCGGCCCTGGCGGTAAAAACATTAAAATGCTGACCGAAAAAACGGGAGCTGAAATCCTTATTGACGCAGAAGGCATTGTTACCATCGCATCAAGCGACAGCGTGGCAGCACAAAATGCGAAAAAATTAATTGAAGATCAATTCCGTGAACCAGAAATGAATGCGGTCTACGAAGGTCCTGTTAAAAAAATTGCAGAATTTGGCGCCTTTATTGAAATCATGCCGGGTAAAGACGGTCTATGTCATATTTCTAAAATATCCGACAAGAGAGTTGAAAACGTAAACGATGTTTTAAAAGAAGGCGACATTGTCAAGGTTCGTGTTATTGGCTATGACGCGAAAACAGGTAAAACCAGCCTCTCCATTAGAGACGTCTAGGTTTTTCTTGCATCGGGGTTGTCGAATAAGTTAAAATTTGAACCGCGAAGACGCAAAGAACGCACAGGCTCGCAAAGTAATTAAAGAAAATGATAAGAAAAATCCCTTTATTTCTTTACTTTGCGCCTTTGCGGTGAGACTTTCTGGACAGCCCCGATACTATACTGCTGCGAGGGCATTGGTCTACCGTTTGAAAAAAACTGGTCTAACCAAAATAATTAAAAATTTTTACTTACTGCTAAAATCATTTAAATCGAGCAATGAATAAAGATCAACGCCCGCTTTTTTAAGATTTTCTTTTCCGCCTTCCATACGATCTACAATGCAAAAAGCAGACGTGGGTTTATAGCCCGCCTCTTCAATGGCGCGTAATGCCTCTATCGTTGAATTACCGGTTGTGATCACATCATCAATTAAAACGACTTTGGCCTCTTTTGGCACTTCGCCGACTAAACCCTCGATGCGTTTTTTACTGCCGTGATCTTTCACCTGTTTTCTAACCACAAATGGATAAATAATTGAGCCGGATTCAAGCGACAAATTGCAAATGGAATACACCAGAGGATCGGCTCCCATGGTTAATCCGCCAATGGCAGATGGCATTTTTTCAAATTGTTTTGTCATAAGATTATAGAGGCCAAGCGCAGCAAGTTTTAAGTACTCGGGGTGAAGTAGCGTTTGCTTTAAATCAAAATAATACGGGCTTTTTTTCCCGGAAGCAAGAGTAAACATTTCTTCGTGGTTTTCTTTGTATGATCGTTGAATGATCACCTGCTTTAACTTTTGACGGATTTCATTTATATTTGTGCTAAACTCTTTGTTCATTTTTTGTCCTTGTGATTACTATTTTTTCTGCGGTATTCTGTTTAACGTCAAAAACAAATACTTTAACTTTTTTTCAATATTTTTTCAAAATACGTTATTGCCTTGATTGCATCGTCGCCCAATAAAACGGTATCTCTTGTAACGTAGGTTTCAATATGCTGCTCAATGACTTTTTGAGAATTTTCCTGAGAATACTTTTTTATATAGGGAATGATCGTTGTTTGGTACATTTCGCTGTTTTGTTTTTTTTGTATTAATGCGTTTTCAACGCTTTCTTTTAATTTTGTTTTTATTTGTTGTTTCATCTGAGCGGGCAGATTTTTTTTAATAAAAATTCCGCCTAGTGGTATCGGTAAACCGGTTTTATTTTGCCAGAACTCGCCTAAATCAACGAACAATTTTAAGTTATGGTTTTGGTACACAAAACGGCCTTCGTGAATTAAAACGCCAGCATCAAGTTCTCCGGCAGTGGTTTTATCCATGATGTGAGCAAAGTTCATATATTTTTTTTCAATTTTTTGACGTTTAGGTACATCGTTTGGATGGCTATTTATATAAAAATTCCATAAAAAATTGGCAGTTGTGTTTTTACCGGGTAATCCCACTACCCAGTTGTTTTTTTTAATAATATCTTCCTTTGAATACACCACAATGGGGCCAACCCCCATTCCAATTGCTGAACCGGACGACAAAAGTTCATATCCGGTTTGCTGCAGGCCAACTGAAAAAGACGCTTTTACAATGTCCCATTTAAACTCCAACATTCCGAGATTTAATTCTTCAATATCCAAGAAGGAAACGTCATAGTTTTGATTTGGGTCGTTTAAAAAATAGTAAAAAGCAAAGGTATCGTTTGGGCAGGGGCTTATCGCAATTTTTAAGGTTTCGACTATTGACATTTCATTTTTAATTCACGGATTTTCTCGCCGGGGTTGCCGCTTTTAAAAACAAATGATCCAGCGACACAAATATTAACGCCGACATCTTTTAATTGACGTATATTTTTATCGGTCACTCCCCCGTCGACTTCAATTAAAACTTCGTTGCCGGTTTTTAAACTGTATTCATTTCTTAATTTTGAAAATCGGCTGATTCGATCATATGAATTTTCAAGAAAACTTTGACCGTAAAAACCAGGCTCGATGCTCATGATTAAAAACATATCGAAATATGGAATTAAATCAGTGATTGCTTCAATGGGAGTAACGGGATTAACCGCTAAACCGGCTTTAATACCCTTTTCTCGAATACTTTGCGCCAATCGAATGGGGAAACTTGTCGTTTCATAATGAAAAGTAATGTATCCTGGTTTCATGTTAAAATACTTTGGCGCTTCCGCTTCAGGCCTGGAAACCATAAGATGAACATCCAGCGGCACCTCTGTTTCTTTGCTGATGGCCTCGCAAATTGCTTCGCCATATGAAAGTTGAGGAACAAAATGACCGTCCATGACATCCAGATGTAAAAAATCGGTTTCGTCTTTTTTCAGGGCTTTTAAAGTATCGGATAATTTCGTTAGCGGTGCGGCTAAAAGAGACGGAGCTATTTTCATATTTTTACCCCATGAATTTTTTTACTAAAATCAGGGTTAACAATACTGTGTTCTGAACGATTTTGATTTTGCCGTGTGTCGTCGATTTTGTTGGTCACAATGACCTTGTCTTTTTCTTTATAACCTTCCCATGCTTCCAGTGTTAAATTACTTTGATAAAATACGGGCCATTGCTTATCTAAAACAGCATAACCTGGATTTTTATATACAGTGGCGTTATCAGTGATTTTTTCAAAAACAGTTCCTGCCTTACCCTTAAATTTAAAATCTTCAACATTTATCCAGATCAACTCATTCGGATATTTTTTTCCAGTTTGGTTATCATATTTTTTTACATGGATCGTCCAAAACGGTAATTCTGCATTGCCGTCATTATTGACATTAAAAATAAAAGCGCCTTTACGGCCAAAGTCTATTGCGTCAATGAGACCGCTTTTTTTAAAATCATAGGTTTGAACTGGTATCACTTTAATGGGAATATGATTATCATAGGACATTTTTTTTACAATTTCAATGTGTACATTTCGCACATCCGGAAACAAATATCCTGTTTTAAGTTTTTCAGGACCTTCGGAAACAAGTATGGATACGGGACTGTCAGGAATAACCGGAGCCGTTGGAGGCGGAAATTGCGCCAGAACTTCTCCCGCCGGTTTATCACTTGGAATTCGCGTGATTGTACCAATGGATAATGAAAATGAAGCTTTACCTACAGGAATATTTTCCAGTATTTTCTGCGCAATTGATTCTGAAGAACCCACGATATTCGGAACCGGAACAATACTTTTACTGTCATTGATTAAAAGAACCAGTTTGGTACCTTCGGTAACGACTTCCCCAGAGGCTATACTTTGAGCCAATATATATCCATATGGATATTCCACCAGATTTGCCTTTTGAAGTTCTATATGCAACCCGAAAGTCATTAAATTATTATGCTCTTCCAGGTACATTTTTCCAACCAAAGGGGGAATGTTGACTTTTTGACGAGTTCTTACATTAAGAGTTATTATAATTAAAGATACGATAAAAAACAAAGTAAATCCAATGAGATAAACCATCGCAATGCGAAGAATTCGTTTTTTTAATGGCAGCGTATTGTGTTCATTTATATTCATAATCAACTGACAAAGCAATTCCTTTCTATTGCCTGTAAAGTTTAAAATCGAAACCTTCAGTTTAGTCAATTAATTGGAAGGCAGCATTTGGAGAAAGTAGACGCTCCCAGATCAATGAGGAGCATCAAGCAGTTTACCGTCTTTCATGAAATACTTTCGGCCTGCTACAGCAGCAAGCTCTGCCTCATGAGTGACAACCAGAACTGTTAATTGATTTGTTTTTTGAAGATCCTGTAATATTCGGATAAATTTCTGGGTATTGTTACTGTCGAGATTTCCAGTGGGTTCATCGGCTAAAACAATATCCGGCTTGTGTACAACCGCTCTGGCTACGGCGACTCGCTGACTTTCTCCTCCGGATAACTGTGAAGGATAATGATTTATTCTTTCTTTTAAACCAACCTTTTCCAGAACTTCAATCGACTTTTCACGCGCTGAATTTCTTTTTTCTCCCCGAATCAATAAAGACATCATAACATTTTCAACAGCGGTAAAATCAGGCAGCAAATAATGGTTTTGAAAAATAAAACCAATGTGTTGTTTTCTATATTCATGCAGCCGGCCTTCATTTTTATACTGAGTCAGTGATTTACCATTTACAGTAACGGTACCGCTGTCAGGCAATAAAATTGCCCCTAAAATACTCAATAACGTACTTTTTCCGGCGCCGCTTGCGCCCTGAATCGATACAAAATCTCCTTTTTGCAATTCAAGATTAATGTTATGAATGACATCGACAGTGATTTCCCCGTCACGATAACTTTTTGTAAGATTTTCTGTTTTTAGTACTACACTCATGTATCTGACGCTCTTATAATATCAATTGGCTGTAATTTACCCGCCGACCATGCAGGAACCAGCGCCGCCATACCCGAAAGAAAAATTGCCAGTATTGAAAGCGGATGTAAAAACCGCGCATCAATGGATACCGGCATATGGTCAAAGTAATAAACATCCTTTGGCATTAACTCAACTCTCGACCAGAAACACGACATTAAATTATCACAATAAAATTGTCCGACTCCGTTTATAACGTACTCAAAACCATTAATGATAAGCTCAAGCTTCATGGAAAGAAAAATACCAAATGATACTCCTAATATGGTTCCGATAAGACCGGAAATAAAACCAATGAGAGTAAAAACAATTAAAATTTCCTGGTCAGATACGCCGATCGACTTTAATATGCCAATATCTTTCTTTTTTGAACGTATAACATTTGCCGTACTGACAATTACACCTACAAGAGCCGCAATGATAAACAGGAATACAATGATGGTCATGATTACTTTTTCCCATTTCAATGCCGCAAATAAATTGCGGTGTTCTTCTTCAATAGAACGTATTGAATAATCATACGGCAAAACTTCATATAAAAGAATTAAAGATTTTTTAACTGCGTCAAAATCTTTTAATTTTATTGCAATTTGCTGAACGCTATCTCCCGCGCCATATAAACTTTGTGCCGCCGGAAGCGAAATCAATATAACCTTGGAATCGTACTGATAATTACCTGAAGAGAAAAAACCGGATACAGTAAATGTCTTCATTCCTGGTTCAACGCCGACTCTTGCAGTAAACTGCCCTTTAGGAACAATCAATTGAATCAGGTCGCCGACATGGATGTCAAGTATCCCTGCAAGCTCGTGACCAATAAGACAATAGTCTCCTTTGGGGAAATTTTTCAGATTTGCCGGTTCGACAACCTTGGGAAATTCCTTTGGAAAAGTATATTTGTCTTTAACTTTCGCATCTTCAGGAAATTCCATGCCGCGAATTAAAACATGATCCAATTGTTCATCTTTACGAATAAGGGCTGGACTTTGAATCATCCCCGAAACAGATTCTGCGCCATTTCCCAGTTTTGTATTTATTTTTATTATCCAGTTTCGCCAATCTTCTACCTTACCGGGTTTCTTTGTCGACTCAATGGTGATATGCGGATCAAACTTGAAAATACTGCTTTTAATTTGTTGCTGAAACCCATTAAACACGGATAAAACAATGACAAGTAATGAGGTACCGATAAACACCCCCAAAAATGACAACCAGGCATTCATGCTGAATATCTGATTTCCTCGTCCACCCAGATATCGTCTCATTAAAAAAGTATAAAAATTTAACATGTATTCCGCCAACCTTCTTTTACGACAGTCGTGGACAAGATTATTTTCATCAGAAGGGGAAAAGTTTTTCCCCTGATTTCGTAGAGGCATTGTCCGTTAAAGTAATCCTAAGCCTCTACTGCATCACCCCATACATAATTACGCTATATCCTGTAAAATTAGAAAGCGGCTGCTTTGGGGTAAAGTAGTCGTTCTCTAAAGGTAAAGAACTCTGTATTATTTTAAAAAACAGCTTGCATGGATAACTTTATTTCATTCTTTGTAAAAAGTAATGTCTATAGGAACTATTCTAAGTAAAACCAAGAGCTTGCTTGGCATAAATGAATCCAGAATAAAAAAGAAATTGATGATTTATTTTATTCTTATTTCATTTGCTTCAATCTCCATTTCACTTGAAGTGATCCTGGAAGTAAGCGAAGGACAATTTAGACAAAAAATATCGAAGAGCTACATTAAAGCATTAAAACAACAAATTGATATACCTGAATCTTTTGATCCCTCAAAATTAAATATGAATGAAGCATTTCAACCATTAAACGAACTACGCGTTCGCATGTTGTTACTTTTCCTTGTAATTGTTGTTACCATTGGTATTGCTTTTTCGCTTTTTTCAAAAGACATTGCAACACCAATAGATTCGCTTGTTGAAGGCGCCAAAAAAGTAGCAGATGGCGACTTAACCTACACTCTTCAAATCCATCGAGAAGATGAAATCGGACAATTGGCAAAACTAATCAATGACATGAATGCCAATTTACAGGAACTGGTCGTTGAAATTCGTTTTGAAATGAATAGGTTCATGAGAATCGTCGGAGACATGGAAGAGACTCTTCAATCAGCTCTTCATGATGATATCGTAGCCATGGCGCTTGACAATAAAAAAATTGGAATATCTCAAATAAAAAAACTCCAAAGTACTTCAAATGACATTCAGAGTCGACTGAAACTCCTTAAAGAAGACTTATCGGCATTATCCATGTTAATTGACATGTATAAAGTGTATCAAGTTAGTACAAACCATCATAGCGAGGTAGTTTAATTGGAAACAATTCCCTGGTTTACATACTGGTATTTATTCCCCGTTGCCCTCGTGGTAGCCGTTATGGCAAATGCTTCCGGATTTTCCGGAGGCGTATTGTTTCAACCCATTTATTATTTAATATTACACATACCCATCGGAAGCTCTGTTGCAACCGGCGTAGCGACAGAAACAGTCGGAATGACATCGGGAGCAATCCGGTATTTTATACAAAATAAAGTAGAAAAAGAAATTGGTCTTGTACTGGTCATGCTTACGATTCCCGGGGTTGTACTTGGCTCACATGTTTTAGTTATTATAAATGCAAACTTGCTTAGATTGTTGCTGGGTATTGTAATTATCGTAATTGCTGTAGTCCAGCTAACCAGTGTAGCCCAGGGTAGATACGGAAGTCGCGAAAATATACCGGTTGAAGACATTTATCCTTACATGTGGGTACCTCTGTTAGGCGGTTTTTTTTCGGCAACCACAGGTACAGGAATTTGCGAATCCGCCCAGCCATTACTCGAACGCGGTTTAAATATAAAAACCATTCGTTCAAACGCCACAGCCATCTGGGCAGAAGCCATGGGTGACTGGATCATTACAATTTTAAATCTTCAGGCCGGACTGATCGTCTGGCAAATTCTCATTTTCACTGGAAGCGGCGTTATTCTTGGAGCTCAAATTGGAGCTATCATGTCAAAACATTTACCTGAAAAATTATTGAAAATAATATTTTCAGTAGCGATTGTAATTGTAGGGGTATTTTATATTTTTACCGGATCGATATGGATTTACAAACAAATATTTTCTTAACTTTTAAAATTGATGTTCATTAAATAATAAATCATTTATTGACAACTGTTTTGAAAAATAGTTGTCAATCTGTCGAACACATGAAAACTGTCTGATTATTAGCAACCTTGTTAAATTCAGATGATATTTAACGTGAAAACAAAGGTTCATGGAGGAATAATGACGAAAACAGCTGAGCAATATGAAATGACTTTTGTACTGATAGAAAAAGACGCAGCTACACTTGAAGCTCAACGCGAAGAAATTAAAAACAATCTAAACAGACGAAATGTTGAAGTTTCAAAAATTGACCTGCTGGGCAATAAGCCATTATTTCATGAAAAAAATCACCACAAACGTGGTAATTTTAATTGCTGGTTATTAAATGCACCCAAAGAAAACATTCAACAGTTACGAACTGACTTAAGCGTAAACGCAAATATTTTAAAATCGATGATTGTAAAAGTGGGATAATCTTGGCTAACGATATCAACAGAGTAATTTTAGTAGGACGCCTTACCCGTGATCCGGAATTAAAATCCACAAACAGCGGAAGTTATTTGTGCAGATTTACTCTAGCCTCGAATCGAACCATCTTTCAAAAAGACGGTGAAAATAAAGAGGAAGTTGGATTCTTTGACTGCGTAGCATGGGGAAAACTGGCTGAAATCATAAGTAAATATTCTCAGAAAGGACGAAGAGTTGGTATAGATGGTTCTTTGCGTTTTTCATCATGGGAAAACACCGAAGGCAAAAGACAAAGCAAAGTAGAAGTATTTGTAGAAAATTTTCAATTTCTCGATGCAAAAAATGCCAATGAAAACCCGATGCCAGCCGTAACACAGAACATGGAATCCTCTGAGAAACCTGAAAGTTATGCTGAAAACTTCTCAGAACCTTTTAATGACGATATACCTTTTTAATACAGGAGAAACAAATGGACGAAAATATGGACCGCAACCAATACAGATCATCATCATCTGATGATGACAAAAGAGGTGGCTCAAGAAACACTAAGTTTAGAAAAAGAATTTGTAAACTTTGCTCTGAAAAAGCAAGCACGCTTGACTATAAAAAAACCGATGTTCTTGTAAAATATGTTTCCAATAAAGGAAAGATATTACCAAGACGACTTTCTGGAAGTTGCGCAAAACATCAACGAGTCGTAGCCGGCGCTATTAAAAGAGCAAGATCAGTCGGTTTTATGCCTTATTCTGCAAGATAAATAATGATATATTCCTTGACGGGTTTTCCATTTGACCTGTTGTGGGCTATTGTAATTGCATTTCTTTTTAAACCAAGAATCAACCTGTTAGCATTAACTGTTTTAACAATTTTATTCCTGGTTCCAGGATATTATATCCCTATGCCGTTTCAAGTAATGTATTGGACCCCCGGCGGGGCTGCAACAATCATTGTTGCAACATCTATTATATGCTACTCATTGACGAAAGAAGCCTGGTTTAAAGATAAAATTGTAGAAGAACTGCCTGAACGCAATAAAGTTCGTAAAAAAATTTTTGACATCGAATCAAATGAAAAACGCCAAATTGAATACATTCATTTGATACAAAAGATCAGCCTTACTTACGAATACAACAACAAATCAATCCTTCTGCCAAATACAATTTTCTTTTTATTTTCATTTTTCACGCTGTTTTTCATAGATTTTTCAGCAATAATCGCTATACATTTAAACAATCCTGACTTGATTAAAAAGCTTTTTGAAGAAGCATACCAGGTACTTGTAGTTTCACCGGGTACCTTCGACGAATGGTATACAGATTTGACTCAACTGGGAGCATTAAATATATTTATTTTTAATATGATATTTTTCTTGCTATTGCTGGGAATAATTCAACAAATATTAACCTACAGAAAAATACGATTACCGGTAATTGGAAATCTTGGTTTTTTTCAAATGCCATTTTACAGCGTCTGGATATACATTGCAGCTGGATTGTATTTTTTGATTTCTCTGCAATTGTGGCATGATAATATAAATCTCTTTATTGCAAAAAATATTTTTTATATTTTTTCTACATTATATATCTTTCAAGGAATCAGTATATTTTGGCTTTTTCTTCAGGTTCGCCTCTTGCCTAGCGCTGGAATCGTAATTGGAATGCTCTTGTTTGCAGCCACATTTCAGATTTTATCTATAATTATTTTATCATTCTTCATATTAATCGGGCTTATGGATTTCTGGTTTGACTTTAGAAAAAAGGCTTTACACCCCAATTTGTTTTCTGATGAGGTATGATATTGCGATATCTGAATGGAAGGTTTAATCTTAAATCAAATTAGCTTAAACTTTTTTATGATTCACTAAAATTAAAATAATAAAAAATACATCGGAACAAATTATGAAAGTAATATTAAAAAAAGACGTACCAGCCCTTGGATTTATCGGCGACATTAAAGAAGTTAAAAAGGGTTATGCCAGAAACTACTTATTGCCACAGGGCTTTGTAATTGTAGCAGATGCCAAGTCAAAAAAAGAAATGGTGTTTCTTGAGCAGGTTAGAAAACAAAAACTTGCGAAAAGAGAAAAACTTGCGAAAGAATTTTCAAGTAAAATAAATAATGTTGAAGTACGTATCACAGTCAAGATTGGCGAAGACGGAAAAATGTTCGGAAGCGTCACTAATTTACACATTCAAAGAGAGCTTGAAAAAGCCGGTCATATCGTTGATAAAAGACAGATTCATGTTGAAGAACCAATAAAAACTCTGGGGATTTATAACATCACACTTAAATTACATGAAAACGTAAACCCAGTCATTAAAGTATTTGTTCAAGATGAAAACGGCAGTATAGAACCGCCCAAAAAAGTTAAAAAAGAAGAAGTAATTGCAGAAGCTCCTGCAGCCGAAAGCGCTGAAACAGCCGATGCAAAATCAGAGAATATTGCTGAATAAAATAGTGAATGTCCCTGTTTGATGCAGAATCAGAACAAGTAGTACTGGGATCTATACTTCAGAGTCCTGATGTTTTTAATGACGTCAGTCAAATTGTCAATACCGATGATTTTTATTTTGAACCTCATCGCATAATATACAAAGCTATTTTTGACCTGTTCGATCATCAAAAAGTGCCTGACACTATGATGGTTATTTCACAATTAAAAAATTTAAACCTTTTGGAAAAGGCCGGCAACCGGAGCGCTATTTTACAAATGGCAAGCTTAAGCAGTCCCATTGCTGCACCGACATATGCCCAACGTGTTCGAGAACTTTCTTTAAGACGCCGATTATTAACTGAAGTCAAAGAAATTGAATCTTTAGTTCAAAATCCGCAACACGAATTAAATGATATTTTATCAAGAACCGAGAAGTCGATGGTTTCAATTTCTGATCGGCATACGGTTTACAATGTCCGGCATATTCGAGATGTTAAAAATGAATTTCTGGAGTTTTTAGAGAATTTAAAAGCATCCAAAGGCGGTATTACCGGCCTTGCTTCAGGATTTTCAAAGCTGGATCAATTGACCAGCGGTTTTAAACCAGGGCAGCTCATTGTACTTGCAGCGCGTCCCGGTGCGGGGAAAACAACTTTTGCCTTAAATATCGCGCAAAATGTTGCAATGAAATTAAATAAACCAATCCTGTTTTTTTCATTAGAAATGACAAGACTTGAACTCTTGCTTAGACTTGTATGCGCCGACGCCTACCTCGATTCGGCAAAAATACAAAAAGGTTACATTAACGAAAAAGAAAAAGAAAAAATCATCAACTCTGTTCAAAGGTTACAGGCATCCGACATTTACATCGATGACAGCCCCGACCTTACCTCCTGGGAATTTCGTCAGCGATGCCGCAGGTTATCAGGACAGTTAAAATCGTATAATAAATCCATTTCACTGGTGGTTGTAGATTATCTTCAACTTATGACCGATAAAACACGAGGTAATGAAAGTCGTCAACTTGAAGTTGCCAGCATTTCGCGTTCGTTAAAAATCATTGCTAAAGAACTAAACGTGCCGGTACTGGCCTGCAGTCAGATGAATCGATCCATAGAGCAACGAGGGAAAGATCCTCGTCCACAGCTTTCAGACCTCAGGGAATCTGGCGCCATTGAACAAGACGCTGACACTGTAATGTTTATCCATAGAGAAGATATGTTTAACTTTGATCTTCCTGAAGAACTTAAAGGTCAGGCAGAGGTCATCATAGCCAAACACCGAGCCGGCCCCACCGGCTCGGTTAAATTGATGTTTTTAAAAGAAAAAAATCTATTCATGGATCTTGAAACCCACGAATCTGAACCGACTCCTGCCTTTTAATTGAAACTGATCAACCGACAGGTTATGATTCACAAATTTACGTTTGGGGTGATGCAGAATCTTGTTCTGCATCAGGGGAAAGGCTTTTCCCCTTCAAGTAATTATTATAAGGACTTGCCAGTTTTTTGAAGACTGACAACCACAGCCATTTCATACATCTTGTTGCGCAAATTTTTCACGCCGTCTTTTGACATGGTGTTTCCCCAGATTGCATCGGGATATTTTTGCTGAATGTCTTTTTTATTAATTTTTAGAATTATATCATCCTTATTGAAAAATATCATTATGGAATTTTCATCTATGCCAAGCTTTTTAATCTCTGATTTAACCACTTCAATTTCTTCAAAAACCCGAACAGATGACGCGTCGGCGACAAGCACGATGGAATCAACATGAGCAATTTCCTCCAACGTCGATTTAAATGCAGCGGCAAGATTTAACGGCAAGTTTCGTATAAAGCCCACTGTATCGGTTGCCGTAGCGTAAAGCGGTTTATATTCATATTCTCCAAGGTACACTTTTCTGGTGTAAGAATCAAGAGTTGCAAACAATCGGTCTTCTGCCAACAGATTTTTTGATGATGAACTCAGGATATTTAATAAACTGGTTTTGCCTGCATTTGTATACCCTACAATGGCAAATGAAAGAGGTGTCCTGTTTTTTCTGGTATTTTCACGGTGTTTTGATACAGACTCAAGTTCCTTTTTTAAAGTTAAAATGCGTCGTCGTATGTGTCTTCGGTCGGCCTCAAGCATGGTCTCACCAGGCCCGCGCGTTCCAATTCCTCCGCCAAGACGGGAAAGCACCCCGCCAAGACCCTTTAATCTTGGTAAAATATACGTTAACTGTGCGAGTTCAACCTGTAAAGCTGCTTCTTTTGTTTTAGCCCGCATGGCAAAAATATCGAGAATCAACTCGACCCTGCCCAATACCCTCACCTTTAAATACTCTTCCAGATTTTTTAACTGTGTAGGCTTTAAATTAACATCTATAATTACCAGGTTGATCGCGTCGTCTCGAATTTTATCGGCAATGATATCCAGTGTTCCCGTATGTAAAAAATACGCCGGGTCCGGCTTTGGAACATGCACCATAATGTCGGAAACATGCTGAACTCTGGCTGTATCGCTAAGCAAAAACAATTCATGAAGAGACTCTTCTTGAACATCTCGAAATAAATAATCTCGAGAGCCGTATTGACCAACCAGCAGAGCCTGATAAGATTCTGAACTTAATATCTTGGGTTTAATTAGGGACGATGCATCCATTTCGTATATTAAGGAAAATATTAATGAGCGAGTTTTGTTAAATTATTTCAAGAATTGTTTCATTCTTGTTTTTTTCGCAAATCTAGTTTTGTAATTTTTATTTTACTGCCCTGATAAACCATATTTTTTTTAAACCAGCCGCGGTTAACTTCAATAGCATACATCCCCGGAGTAGTCGACGAGATTATATTTTCATCAAATGCCTTCATATCAAAAATTTCCATGATTTGAAGATTCTCGTTTAGAAAGGCAATGCTCAGCGGTATGTATGTATTTTTCATCCAGAATGAAAGCATAATGGGAGTATCGTATAAAAAAATCATACATTCGTCATTGGGGAGCTTATCTCGAAACATCAGTCCCCTGCGTTTTTCTTCTTCAGATTCCGCAACCTCGCAATAGATCTGCTTATTTTCTTTTTTTATATTTTCAAAAGAAATGGTCCATATTTTTGTTTTTGCTTGCGCCCATGCTGAATCCATGTTCATCACGAGCATGATCATCATTGCGGTATGTTTAAAATGTTTAATCATGTTTATTCCCATTCTATGGTCGCCGGCGGTTTTGTTGAGATGTCATACACCACTCGATTAATTCCTGCAACTTCATTGATAATTCTATTTGAAACAAAGCCCAGAAAATCATGAGGCACCCTTGCAAAATCAGCCGTCATTCCATCTTGACTTTCAACCATCCTAAGAGCAATTACATTTTCATAGGTTCGCTTATCTCCCATAACTCCGACAGATTGAACCGGTAAAAAAACAGCAAAAGCTTGCCATACTTTTGAATACAGTTTTTGAGACTTTAATTCTTCCAATAAAATAGAATCGGCTTTTCGAAGCAAATCAAGGCGACTTTTCGTAACATCGGTTAAAATACGAATGGCCAGACCAGGACCTGGAAAAGGGTGACGAAACAACAAGTCTCTGGGCATTTTTAGAGCTAACCCCAGTTTTCTCACTTCATCTTTAAATAACTCTTTAAGCGGTTCAATTATGCGACCGGCCTGAATCATATCCATGATTTCCTGAACTCTATTGTGGTGAGATTTTATCGTCTGTGATGGGCCTTTTACAGATACAGATTCAATGACATCGGTATACAAGGTCCCCTGGGCTAAAAATTCATAATGAGTGGTTTTACCTTTCTTATCTTTCTCTAAGGCTACTTTTTTAAATTCTTCCAGAAATAATCGTCCGATGATTTTTCGCTTTTGTTCTGGATCAGTGATGCCTTTTAGCGCATTTAAAAATATATTTTCAGCCTTGATAACTTTTAATGGAATCTGAAATGCCTCGCCAAATCGTTTAACCACGGCTTCTGTTTCATTTAAACGCATAAAACCATGATCTACATACACGCATGTAAGCTGGTCGCCAATGGCATCGTGAATTAATCTGGCCGTAACCATTGAATCTACCCCGCCGGAAAGCCCAAGTATGACCTTTTGATCGCCTACAATTGCCCGAATGTCTTTTATTTGTTTTTTGGCAAAATTTTTCATTGTCCAGGTTTTCTTTAACCCGCAGACTTTTTCTGAGAAGTTTTTTAATATATCTTTACCGTATTTACTGTGCCCCACTTCCGGATGAAACTGAACTCCGTAAAATTTTTTTTCTTTATTATAAATCACGGCAAATGGCGAATTGGCCGTTTGACCGATAGCTTCAAATCCCGAAGGGAGTTTGGTTATTTTATCACCGTGACTCATCCAAACCTGAGAATTATTTGAAATAGAATCCAGAATACCCACAGACTTTTTTAACGTCAGAGAAGATTTTCCATATTCTCTATGGGTTGAAGCCTCGACTTTACCGCCATAAAAATGAGTTAAGACACAAAGACCGTAGCAAATACCCATAACAGGAATGCCCATTTTAAAAATTTCAGAATCGGGCATGGGCGCATCTTTGTCATATACAGAGGCTGGACTTCCTGACAAAATAATTCCTCCCGGTATCCTTTGTTTAATATCACCGACCGGAGTAAAATAAGGATGTATCTCCGCATAAAATCCAAGTTCACGAATTCGTCTGGCAATCAGCTGGGTATATTGAGAACCAAAATCCAAAATAAGTATTGCATTTTCCATTACTTCTACCGCCATTTGGTCGACTGACCTTGTCTATTATTTTTTTATGATGTATACAAAAGTTCAAACATTTTTTTGATTTTTTTAAACATCATTAAAATTATTTTTATAGTTTTTAAACATAACATGCAAAGATAAAACTACAAACTTGAAAGCTGGGCTTACCAAAGTTAATAGAACACAAGAATATTTTTTCATTTCATATAATTAAATTTATTTACCATCTCGCCTTTTTTATATTTCGATATTTCATTAAGCTTTACAACTTAACACAATTACTTGCCATTATGCTATGAATTCAAATAAAGGCTGTATATGATCATGCAATTTATATTAGAAAAAAATGTAATCATTTTTAACGTTATTAGAGATAAATGGGAAAACCCCGAAATACAGAGAAAAGTGTCATCTGCCATGATCTTTATGTCTTTAGTGGTTTTGGCATTGATTCAACTAGGACGCATGGAGTTATTACCCGACGATGTTCATCTTACAACGAACCATTTACACGCCATCGATTTTGCCTTTAACCTATTATTGATAAAAGAAGTGTTTGACTTGATTTTATATTTACCCAGATCCATCAGTAACGCTCAAAGAAAACAACTCCAAATTTTATCTTTAATTTTAATTCGTTTTGCATTTAAAAAATTAAGTTTTTTAGGAGAACCCGTCAGTGTAACGATGGATCCCGAATCCATAGCTCCGATTTTAGAAATTCTTTCAGGAAGTTTAAGCAGCTTAATTATTTTTATTATTGTATATTTTTTTTACCAGCTAAAAAACAAGCCTTTATTGGTAGATCCAGTTCAACGCGATCGCTTTATTGCAGAGAAAAAAACGGTAGCAGTTGCATTGATCATTGCTTTTTTTATTGTAGGCACCTGGAAAGCAAAAGAAATCTTTTTAAATCATAATCTCGAACCGGCATTGCATGTTTTTTTTACGATTTTTATTTTTGCAGATATTTTAATTGTATTGATCTCAATGCAATACAGTCAGCTTTTTTTATCTTTATTTAGAAATTCCGGTTTTGCTCTTGCAACAGTAATTGCGAGAATTTCCATAACAGCTCCTCCGTTTTATAGGGAGATGTTAGCTATTTTTGCCGCAGTTTTTTCATATTTAATTGCATATGTTTATAACAAGTCGATTGTAAATGTATTGGATTATTTTGAACTAAATGCAAAAAACAAGAATAAGAAAATATTGAAAAAATAGAAACATTTAAAAGTGCGCGAAACAAATTCAAGCGGAAACGCTACTTGGCAAGTCTGTTTATTTTGAGTCTAACTAAATAATCTCACAAAATGCAGCCAATAACAATACAAACCGTTGTTTAATATTTAGCAAATTTTCTTGTTGCACAAAAATTCAAAAGTGATGCGTCAACCGCTTCACGCTTGAATTGAAAAAAATGAAACAGACATTGCATTAGCGGCCCATCGCATCAATCGTAAAGTCAGTTTTTTGTACTTGTCCGCAAACATAGAGCAAAAAAAATAGCAAATCATGAAACCTTTGGCCGAAAGAATGCGACCAGCCTCATTTAACGATATGATCGGACAAAGTCACCTCATCGCTGAAAACAGTATTTTATTTAATCTTGTAAAATCGGGGCAATTGCCAAGTATTATTTTATGGGGGCCTCCTGGTTCAGGAAAAACCTCGTTATCCCACATTCTGGCAAGAGAACTAAACCGTACAATTTTTACCTTGAGCGCAATAAATTCAGGTGTAAAAGACATTCGTGATATTTTTGAAAAAATCTCTAAAACAAATTTATTTTCAGAAAGTAACCCCATTTTGTTCATTGACGAAATACATCGTTTTTCAAAAGCACAGCAAGATTCCCTTCTATCTGAAGTTGAGAACGGCTCTGTTGTTTTAATTGGCGCCACTACAGAAAATCCTTCTTTTGAAGTGATCTCGCCGCTTTTATCCAGATGTCAGGTTTATCTTTTAAAACCAATATCTTCCGAAGAACTTGAAAAATTAATTTTGCGTGCAATAAATCAAGATTCCATATTAAAACAAAAAGAAATCGAACTACATGAAACAAAGGCACTCATAGAATTTGCTGACGGCGATGCGCGAAAACTATTAAATAATCTTGAAATTGTCATTAACTTTTTAGAAAAAAAATCCGGCATATCATCTGAATCCACTAAAACAAAAAAACTGTTGATTACAAACGATGTTGTCGAAGAAAGCCTGCAACAAAAATTCATTCGATACGACAAAAATGGTGAAGAGCATTACAACATCATTTCCGCATTTATAAAATCCATGCGGGGTAGCGACCCAAACGGCGCTGTCTACTGGCTGGCGAGAATGATAGAATCCGGCGAGAAACCAGAATTTATTGCGCGCCGCATGGTCATTCTTGCCTCCGAAGATATTGGTCTTGCAAATCCAAACGCATTGCTGATTGCCATGTCTTGCTTTGATGCTGTCCATAAAATTGGATGGCCGGAGTCTCGCATTATTTTATCGCAAACTGCAGTGTATCTTGCCGTATCGGCTAAATCCAATTCAACCTATATGGCAATAAACTCTGCACAGGAAATTGTAAAACAAACGGGCAACCTTCAGGTTCCCTTGCACCTGCGAAATCCTGTAACCGGATTATTAAAAAACCTGAATTATGGAAAAGAGTATAAATATTCACACGACTATGAAAACAACTTCAGTGAACAAGACTATCTCCCCGATGAAATTAAATCAACTGTTTTTTATACGCCAGGTAAAAATATGCGCGAAGTAGAAATTAAAAATCATTTAAAAAATCTCTGGCAAGGTCATTATAAATATGAATAAAATAATTAAAACTGTTCTGTGGAATTCATTAAGGCTCTCATCTCGAATTGTAATTATAGTTTTATTTCCTCTGTGTTTTTCAATTGCATTAAATGCTCAAACCATTTCTTCAGGAATTCGTGAAATTGAATTACCGTACAATTATTTTTTACGTGAAAGCGATTTTCTTTATCTTTATCAAATTAAAACAGACGAACAAATTAAAAGTGAACGATTAAAAATAAATGAAGATTTTTTACAATTAATTGAGAAAAGACAATACAAACAGGCTCAAGCATCACTTATCCAAAATTACAACCATCCATTTTATTTATTAAACCTGATGTTACTCTATATTTACCTTGATCACTCTGACTATAAACCTCTGTTTATTACATGGCAGGAATCAAGCGACCAGGAAATAATTAAAAACTTCATTGATATTCTTGAAACAAGAAAATTAAACAAAGCGCTTGAGAAATTTTCCAGTGATTTAATTTATCCAGAATTAAAAAGATATGCATATTATAAGATTTATAAAACCAAAGAACAACCCAGCCGTGTTTTTAAAAATTTTTTACAATGGAAAAATGAACTTCCTGACAAGAACCAGTATTCATTACTTTATGAAAAAGCATATGCAGACTGGTTATTTACTTCAAAAAAAAACTATGATCAAACAAGGCGAAGTAAAATCTCATCTCCTTTAACAGAAACCATAACTGGCTTTGAAGATGATTTAATTCATAAAAAATACACACGCGATATGTTAAGTAAATATATTTCATACATGGTTGAACAAAAAAAATGGAATGAAATAAAGAAGCTGCTTGATAAAATCAACTGGTTAAATGAAGAAGAAAAAATGAATATTTTACAAAAAACAAACGAATTGGAAAAAAACGATCAGCCCGCGATGCCTGAAGACTACATTAATGTAAAAATAATTAAATGATGCGGGAGGCGCACCCCAAGGATGTCGTATATAATCACAGATTTATGTATTGACGAAATGATTGCTCTTGTGCTGGTGAAAGTTGAAAAGGATTTTAAATGTCAATAATACAAATATTAATTTTAGCTTTCATTCAAGGCGCAGCCGAGCTTTTACCAGTTTCCAGCTCGGCTCATGTTATCGTTGCGTCCAAATTAATGGGTCTTGATCCAACCAGTCCGCAGATGACTCTTCTGCTGGTCTTACTCCATACCGGAACCATGTTTGCTGTAATTATATTCTTCTGGAAATCATGGATAAAAAGCTTTTTTAGTTCATGGCCAGCCTTTTGGAATGCCGTAAAAATGGTCACCATCGCTACTTTTTTTACCGGAACCGTTGGCCTTTCTTTGAAGTACATCATTGAAAAATTTTTTCTAAAACACATTCCCGATGCTGAAATTGAACACCTTTTTGGGAATCTTTTCCTAATATCAGCGGCTCTTTTGTCTGTTGGTTTATTTATTATTTTTGCTCACTTTTTTTCTCAAAGAAATGCCAAAACAGCTAAAAATACAAGTAAAGAGATAGGAGCAAAAGAATCAATGTGGATAGGTATTGTTCAAGGTATCTGTCTACCCTTTCGCGGCTTTTCACGTTCAGGAGCCACCATATCTACAGGACTTACCCTTGGGGTGATCAAAGCCCGAGCTGAGGAATTTAGCTTTGCTCTTGCCGTTGTATTAACGCCGCCTGTTATTTTGCGAGAAGTACTGCGATTGCTAAAGGCAGAAAAAGCAGAATCATTTGATATTTCTACATTGAACGCCCTTTTTACTCCAGGACTAATTGGAATGTGTTTGAGCTTTATTTCAGGATGGATCGCGCTTCGCTGGCTTTCAAACTGGCTTGAACATGGAAAATGGCATTACTTTGGCATATATTGCCTGTTTGCATCTATTGTTGTTTTTATTTTGCATAGCAATGGTTATTAATTTTTAACATTCGTTGTTTTATGAATAAATATTTTACGTCAAAAATATAGATTGAAGTAAAGATAACCGAAAATGTAATACAAAGGTGAGGTAACATGAAAAATATTTTTTTAACGTTTCTTTTTTTAATATCCGGTTTTATATATGCAGGACCTATTAAAGATAAATTTCTTGATATAAATGACAAAATAGACAAAACCAAACTATCCGACGAAGAAAAAAATAAAACCCTCGAAGAAAACGTAAACCGGGCTTTAAAAATGACTCTTTTGCAACAATTTAACCTTTGCGGTTATGAAAAAGCCCAGGTTGGAAAAGAAGGATACGAAGTTTCAGATATAAACCCAAGCCTCGTTTATATTCAATACGAAAAATTTGTAGGATATTATCTGTTTAGCAGTAACCCGACAAATTACTTACAGTACCCAAGCAGTTCGAAAGTATTGTTAGAACCAGGCTCTAAAATTATTCGTTCCTATGAAAAAGAATGTACTGATTCAACCGCCTCTCAAAAATAAATGCAGCCGGTTTTAGTCACGACTACTGTAAATTCAAAAGAAGAAGCAAACAAAATCGCCAACATTTTAGTTAATGAAAAACTGGCGGCCTGTGTAAATATAATTGGCCCGATTCAATCCATATACATGTGGCAGGACAAGATTGTAAATGATGAAGAGTATAAATTGTTTATAAAAACATTTGCAGAAAAATGGCCGTCCTTGAAAAATACCATTAAAAAAAACCATTCATACCAGGTTCCAGAAATTTCGCTCATTCAAATCCATGATATGCATGAAGATTATCTGTCATGGATGAAAGACTCCATTATATAAAATCAAATCATCATTGCAGGGGCAAGCCTGCCCCTTAAGCAGCTACACGGTACCTGCTTACCCCTAACACTTTTATACTTTACAGCACCAATTCCGCAGCGAGACCTGTTTTTAATATTTTAGTTGAGGAGTTGCTTATGACCGCAGAAGAAAAAAAAGTATTGGAAGCCATGAAAAAATCAAAAGAACCAGTTAAGTCGGGTGAACTTGCAGCCAAAATTGGTATGGACTCAAAAGAAGTTGGTAAAATCATCAGTAAGCTGCAAAAAGATGGGGTTGTTATTTCACCAAAGCGCTGCTTTTATACCATGGCCTGAAGATAGTAAAGTGCAATGTTTACTAAATCGGTAGCAATAAAATAAATCATTTTATTTAAATATCACTGTCATTTACATTATTTATAATAAAACAATGAAACAGAAATTCTCCATTTTTATTTTCTGCCTGGTTATTATAAGTGTGTACCTCAAAATACCTGAAAAAAATATACTTCTTGCAAAAGAGGAATTTATAACATGGAAGTTTTCAAAAAACAATTCATCGAAAGTGGAAAATAGAATCATTCTGATTCCTGTTGTTAACTTTAAAAGTAAAATAGATAATCTAAGCGCTTCCACATTTAAAGATTTATCAAAGTATAAAATCATTGTGTCGAACAAAGCAAGTGAAATACTGGATCAATCTGAATTTCATGGGCAAAAATCAAGTAAATACTCAAATGTAATATCTATGGCAGAAAAAAGCCCTGATGTCATTGGCTTAATACGACTGTCTGAGTTAAGGCCTGAGGTGCGAGTTATCTCTGTTAATGATATTTATTTTTATGAAGAGAATAAAAACTATCTGCTAACATTATACCCAGAAAATATTGACGCAACCAAAAGTAACGAAAACGACGAATTAAATCAGATTTTTACATTTGCCCAGACGGGGGTTACGGCCTTAACGCGAGGTTTAATTAAAAAAATCACAGAAGAAAAAAACCCCTTGTATATAACCGAAAAAATTGCTCCTTTTCTAAAACAGTTCCATTTGACACATACCAGCAACGAAGTATCTTTTTCAGAACAATGCAACGCTGCTCCTAAAACCATGACGTTTTGTTCTCCTGTTGAATATTTTTCCATTTTACAAACCTGCGGATTCGATATCATCGAACTTACAGGAAATCATAACATCGACTATGGTTTTATAAATGCACTTTCTACAATAGAATTGTATGAAAAAAATAATATTAAATATTTTGGTGGAGGGAAAAACCTTGCCGACTCTAGTAAAATCTTGTATACAGAAATTCTTGACAAATCAGCAAATACAGCAAATAAAAAAATAGCAATTATTGGGTACAACGAAGCCAATGTATTTTATCAATACGACTTGCCCCTTGCAAAAGAAAATTCGCCGGGAGCAAACCCTTTTGATATTCAAAAAATGAAAGAAGACATTGCAGTTGCCAAAAAAACTGCAAATACCGTCATTGTCGACTTTCAATTTGCCGAGTGCGATTCTTATAAGCCTGGCTCAAATGACGATTGCTATCTCCCCATGAAAAACCCTGACCAAAAAGATATTTTTCAAAAAGCAATCGACTTTGGCGCTGACATTGTTGTTGGAACTCAGGCCCATCAGCCGCAAATCATTGAAAAATATAAAACAGGAATTATTTTTTATGGTCTGGGTAATTTATTTTTTGATCAAATCCGCTGGGAAGGAACACGTCAAGGCATGATTCTTGTTCATATTTTTTTTAAAGGAGAGTATAAAAATACAATAGTTTACCCAACGTATTACGATCAAGATTTACAGGTTTACCTGCCGATCGGCGAGAAAAAAAAAGAACTTCTGGACATATATTTTCAACGTAAATAAATTAAAGTACAAGTTATTTTTCATTATCTCTGTATCTGGTATTTATTAACATTTGCATTATGCTCAACCAGATTATTTGAGAAAACATGACTCTTGTCATGTTTGGCGACAAAATACAGATAATTTACATCCGATGGATTTACAACAGCTTTGATCGATTCCATACCCGGGCTTGCAATAGGTCCGGGAGGTAACCCTTTGATTCGATATGTATTGTAGGGAGTATTTTCGAGTAGGTCTTTTTTAGTTAAATTACCATGATAACGTTCAAAAATGCCATAGATGGTGGTTGGGTCTGATTGAAATTTCATACCACGCTTTATACGATTGTGAAAAACAGCAGAAATCAATTCACGTTCGCCGGCAAGACCTGTTTCTTTTTCAATGATAGAAGCAAAGGTAATTATCTGATGCCTGGTTAATCCAAGTTTTTTGCCTTTTGTTTCAATTTCAACCTTATTTTTATCGTATTCTTCATTAAACGTTATTAGCATCTTGTCAAGAATTTGCTGTGATTTAGAACCTCTTGCAAAATAATATGTTTCAGGATACAGATACCCTTCGACGCTATCGCCTTCAATTTGCCATTGCTTCATCAAGTCGTGATCTTTTGCTTTTTTTAAAAACTCCTGTTTATCTACTTTTAATTCCTGTGAAAGAATATCGGCAATTTGATAAATGTTGGTTCCTTCTGGAATGGTTATTTTGTACAATAAAACATCGCCTTTTGTTATTGCATCAAGAATTGCTTTCTTTGAAGTGCCTTCTTTAAAAAGATATTCCCCAGGCTTTATATTATTTAAATCACCTCGACTTAAAGCGTATAATTTAAACAACCTGCTATCGCCAATGGCGCCTTTTTCTTTTAATACTTTGGCAACGGTATTAAATCCGGCGCCGGAAGGTATTTCAATACTAACTTCCTGTGATGAACCTGACGATGAGTAAAAAACATAGACCGAAAGAAAAAAGATAAATACAATGGCTATAACCACATTTAGTGGTTTTAAAAAATTATTTTTCATATGATGGTTGTGGGGCTGCCTGAAAAGCCATTCAAATACATTTTGTAACCACTTAGGTTACCGATTTTCAGACAGCCATATTTAGCTAGATTTTGTAAACCTTTTCATGGATGATGTTGTTTTCCCTGAAATCATCCGCTTTTAGTGACTGGGAATCTATGTCATAATAATACACTGATCTCAACATATTCCCATTGTTATTGGTTTGTTTGACAAGAGTGATATCTTTGCCATTGCTCTGGTACGTGTACTGGATGCTTCGCGACTGTCCGTTTACAAGCGATATGCTGGTATAAGACATCATTGTGTAGCCTGTTTTACCGCTTCTATTGATGTCAGCTTCTACATTATGTAGAAAATTCTGGATGTTTGCATCATGTAGAAAGTTTGTGTATTGAAAAAAATCTTTTTCAAAAGCCATAGACGCCGGAGTATATAAAGCATTTACCTTTCCTTTCATCTGGCCGTCGTATGACGCCTGAACGAATTTTTGATGTTCCATCATCAACTGTTCAAGTTGAGCGCTAATTCTGGATTTACCCTTGTTTTTTTCAATCGCATTTGCTTGAAATACAACAACCGCTGAAACAATAACAGCAACCATTGCATATAAACTTATTTTTTTGGTCATGTACCCTCCATAAATATTTATGTTATCTAAATTATAAAAATCAACAGTACTGGCAATAATTTTTACCTTTTTATATGTATATAAAAAAGTTTATTCATTTATAATTTTCTAAATTCCACTTGAATGTATTCTCCAATAAATTCTGTTGCCAATACATGGGCCAAATCGTTATTTTTGTTTACAAGATAATATTGCCATCCAATACTTTTGGAATTATTTACGGCAAAATCCCCGCGCATATGAAAACCGGCATTTTTAAGAACTTCAAAAATATAATATAATCTTTGCCAGGATTCTGTTTGAAAAGTCTTTTTATTTTGAATTTTATCGATGATCCTGTCTTCTTCTGTTAAAAAATTCATATCTATGTGTTATTTTAATTATTTTTGCAAACACCGTAAACTCAAGGTGTTCACCCTGCGTATATTTTAATACCGTATGTACACGGTGTCAACAAAAAGTAAAATAATTTTTAATATCAGCAAAAGAATAAAACAACTACGGATAGAAAAAGGTATTACCCAGGAACGACTGGCTGCGCTATCTGGTATAGACTACAAGCATATTCAATTGCTGGAAAGCAAAAAACCTCCGGCAATTAAAATTGATACTCTTGAAAAAATTTGTAATGGTTTGTCTATCAAGTTGTGTAATTTTTTTGATGATGAAATCTTTTTAAATGAAAACAACAAAACTTCTTAACGAGTTAAAACTTTATAACGAATAAACGTTTTCATGAAAAATATCCAATGGTTCGACAAAGCTTAAAATTATTGATTATCAAAATAATGGCTTTGCATTAACAGAACAAAATTCTTTTTCCGGATTTGGCGGTTGAGCCTGCGTATGGTCATGAGCATGATTATGCTTTAGAGACATCCAATGGCTGCCTCTAAAGCCCGTATAAACGCCATAAAGTATCATCAGTAAACCGACGACGCGCAAAAAATTACCTCGGATACTCGTACTCATCATACGCATCAATCCTGGGACAAGAGTCATTGCCGGTATAGTACCAATGCCAAACAACACCATCGTTAATACGCTGTTGATTAAACTTCCTGAAGAAAGAGCTACGGCAAGCGCGGCATAAACAAGTCCACATGGCAATAATCCATTCACCAGGCCAATGGAAAACCACCCTGAAAATGCAGGGTTTTGCATTAAATTTTGTGCGCGTTTTCCTATTTGTAAAATCGATATAACAGGGCTGGTCAATCGGCGAAGGGGATCAGGAATAATACCTAAAAGATTTAAACCAAAACCCGCCATGAAAATTCCGGCAAAAACAGCCATTACCCTTTGAAAATTTTTACCGCCAATTTCCTCCATTGTGGAACCTATTAAACCGAGAATAAAGCCAAGCGCCGCATAAGTGAAGATTCTTCCTGTTTGATAAATCAGCAAGCCTGACCTCCAGAACTTTTGTCGATTCATCGAAAGAGCTCCGGCAATGGGCCCGCACATTCCAACACAATGAAGACTTCCGAGAAATCCAAAAGCCAAAGCGGCAATAAGCGGGGTAAAAATATTTTCGTTCAATGATTTTTATCCTTTTTTGAATTGTTTTTTTTTATGGAACTTTTCGTATCAGAAACCATGTCGTCGTCGTTTAAAATTCGATGAGCCGGGCCTTCCATGTCTTCATATTGACCATTTTTTACTGCCCAGAAAAAAACAAAAACACTCACAAGCCCCAGTAAGATCATCGCAGGAATTAAACCATAAATTACATCCATTTTATTTTCCTTTACATTAATCTATATTTAAATATTCATAGTTATACGAATTTTTATACATCTTCACTTTACATACTTTTTCATACGATTTCGGATAAACACTGCATTGGTGATAACCACCAATGAGCTCACCGGCATCGCAATTGCCGCAAAAACCGGCGTAACCAGGGCCATCATGGCAACCGGTACAAGAAATATATTGTAGATCAATGAAATTACAATATTTTGATATATCGTTTTAATGGTTGTTTTACCCAGTTGAATCGCCAGTGCAATTTTCGATAATTCATCGCCAATTAAAACAACATCCGAACTCTGCATAGAAACATCCGTCCCTGACCCCATGGCAATTCCAACATCTGCCAGAGATAGCGCCGGCGCATCGTTTATTCCATCGCCAATCATTAAAACTTTTTCGCCCCTGGCCTGTAACTCCGAAATTTCACGAGACTTATCTTCAGGAAGCATGTTGGCCATTATACGCAATTTGCCAAGCTTGCTCTGTAAAGCTAAAGCTGCGCCTTCGTTGTCGCCGGTTAATACGCTGATCATTAAACCTTCTTTTCGCAAAATATCGAGAAGGTTTACGGCATCTTCCCTCACCTTGTCTTGAACATGAAATATTCCGGCAAAGGCATTATCACAGGCCATAAAAACAGCGGTTGCAAAATTTTTTTCAATGGCAGACTGAATTTGATCTGCTTCTGAAGGAATCAAAATTTTGTTTTCTTCCAGAAAACGTCGATTACCTAATAAAACCAAACGGTCTTCGACAAATCCGCTGACTCCGAGACCTCCAAAAGTTTTGGCATCTTTGCAGGTCAATAGCGACGATCCATTCTCTAAATACTTTTTTACGATAGCTTGAGCTATCGGATGTTGGGAATATTGCTCAAGCGACGCTGCAATCTTTAACATTTCAATATCAGCATAATTAAAAATTTTTAAAACAGAAATTTCACCTGTCGTAAGAGTACCTGTTTTGTCAAAAACCACATGTGTTATTGAAGATAGACGTTCCAAGGCTCTTCCATCTCGAACCAGAAATCCAAGTTTAGCGCCAAGTCCCGCAGCAACAACAATCGACATGGGGGTGGCCATTCCCAAGGCACAGGGGCAGGTAATGATCAATACAGAGGTTGCCGCAAGAAGCGCGGTATCAAAACCTGTCTGTTTCCAGTAAAAAAAAGTCACCAAAGCCAGAGAGATCGTTGCGCTGACAAACCAGGGAACAATTCGATCGGCAAACTGTTGTATATCGGCTTTTGAACTTTGCGCTGTTTCAACCAGGTGGATGATTCGCGACAGCATGGTTCCCTGACCCGCAACCGTAGTTTTTAGTGTTAAAGTTCCGTTTAAATTAATGGTTCCGGCATCTACCTTGTCGCCGGTTATTTTTGAAACTGGTTTTGATTCGCCGGTTAACATCGATTCATCAACATGCGACTCACCCTCAATAATAACTCCGTCCACCGGAATTTTATCGCCAGAGCGGACCAGAACATTGTCGCCGTTTTTAAGGCGTTTAATCGATACCCGCTCTTCGCCGGATTCTGTCAGCAACGAAGCGCTTCTTGGCTGAAGCTCCATAAGACGAAAACCAGCCGAAGATGCCCTTCTTTTTGCCATAGCTTCCAGGTAACGGCCAATTAAAATTACAAATAAAAAAGTAACTACGGTATCAAAATAAACTTCGCCCGGACTAAAAAATGCCCTCCAAACGGAATAACCATAGGTAACCCACGCTCCAATGGCTATGGGAAGATCCATTGTCAATTTACGTTTCAGCAGGCCTCGAATCGCTGCTGATGTTATGCTCCAGCCGGAATACAGCAATACAGGCGTCGCTATGGCAAAACTAATTTTTTGAAAAAAACCTTTTAAAGATTCATCAATACCGGTAAAAGCGCCTGCATACAAAGAAATCGATATCCACATGATGTTCATGGCGCCAAATCCTGCAAAGGCCATTTTATACAATAGCTTGCGATTAAATCTTTGAATATGCCCTTCGGCTGTTTCTGGATTGTATGGCAAGGCGGCATAGCCAAATGAACTTAAATTACTTATTAGAGATGATAGCGGCGATGAACTTTGGTTCCAACGAAGCCGCAAGCGCTGCTGACTTAAATTTACTTCAGCCAATTCTACGCCTGGAGTTTCATTTAAAACTTTTTCAATCAGCCACGAACAACTCGCACAGTGCATGCCTTCGACGATAAAGTCAGCTTCCTTATTATTTTCAGAAATTTGACGTACAAAATCCTGTTGTATATCTTCTAAATCATATTGTTCTATGTATTTCGGTTTTTCAGCCGGTCTGGCTCGCTCTTGAGAATTGTTTTTAATCTTGTCATAATAGCTTTCCAGTCCCGATTCATAAATGGAAAGACAAACGGCTCGACACCCAGCGCAGCAGAAAGCATGGTTTATGCCCTGAATCGTTTCTTCAAATCTTGAAGAATCTGTGACAGGTAGACCGCAATGAAAACACTCCTGTTCCTTTGCGATCGATGGCTCTTCTGAAACAATGATGTTATTTTTCAACAAAGATGCGCTCTGCCACATCAAGCTTTTCTCCTGCGAAGGTTAACTGTGCAATTAAATCCCATGTACCAGGAAATGGAAATTTTATTCTGGACACAAACTCTCCATGGGAATCTTGATGCAAATTTATCTTGAAATCCTTCGACGTATCATCAACACGATATACAAACAATGTAGCCTCTCCACTTTGAACGATATTACCTTTTTGGTCTAAAACCTTCAGATGAATGATTTCTTCCACATTGACTTTCGGTTTTTCTGGAACCACTAAATTTAACTTGTAACCTAAAAGTTTAACTGCTTTTTTTTGATCAGCCTGTGTATGAAAATATTCTTTCCCTTTTTCATAATAATCTTTTGATACCAGAGAATGAGGATGGTTAAAAGACATAAAAATCAAAACGATATTTGCAATAACAGCAATTAAAACCGTCCCCAAAATACCCAGCAGCCAAGGACTTTTTAAATCTTTTTTTAACTCTAATTTTGTATTCATTTAAAACCTCTTTTTATTTTTCAGGACTTCGGTCCAATCAGCATTGATTTATAGCTGATATCTATTTCTTTGTTTTCCAAACCTTTAACTCTAAATTTAACAGGTAAATTACTGGTTTTAAAAACGTCCTGATTTACCCGTAAAAACACATGAAAAGGAATCATCTTACCGGCGGGTAAAACAAATGCCTCACCCTGTTCACTGATTACCTTTAAGCCATCAACACCTTCAGCATTGAGACTGACCAACAGATCCTTCGGTGTTTTGTTTAATATTTTAATAGTATACTTATTTTGAATGCTGCCGTCGCTCATTTCTGTATACACAGGCATTCTATCATGAAGAATTGTAAATTCCAAAGGAGCAATGTGATTTAATCCGTATACAATTCCGGACAGCGCAAGTAAAATGATGGTTGTATAAATAATTACTCTGGGGCGTTTATATATTCCTGGTACAATCTTCCCGCTCAACTCATTTCGAGATACATACCTTATTAAACCTTTTGGTCTTTTAATTTTTCCCATTACCGTGTCACAAGCATCGATGCACATACCGCAGGTAATGCACCCCTCCTGCATTCCATTTCGAATGTCAACGCCTGTAGGACAAACGTTAAAACATAAATTACAATTGATACAATCCCCTGCCTTGCTGTCTTTTGGTCCCCTGGCATATTTGGTTCGAGGCTCCCCTCGTTTTGCATCATAAGTGGGCCATACTGTATCTCTATCGATCATAACGCTCTGGATTCGAGCATATGGACAAAGCCAGAAACATACCTGCTCACGCATAAAACCGGTAAAGACAAAAACTCCAATGGTGTTTATAAGAAGCGAACCCCATGCGGCAGGCGGAGCATTGAGATGAAGATATCCGTTTAAAAGCTCTTTCGTATCCATAAAATATGCTGTAATGGTAAAAGCAGTAAAAAGTCCAATCGATAACCAGATAACATATTTTATCAATCTCAATGTGATTTTTCGAAGTCCCCACGATTCGGCATCCAATTTTCTCCTTTTACTGGGAGTTCCTTCCAGATATTTTTCTACGAGGGTAAACCAATCTACCCATACCATGTGAAAGCAGAAATATCCGCAAAAAACACGGCCGGCAATGGCTGTTACGGCAACGAGAGAAATGGCAAGCATGATGAGCAATACAGCGAGCATCCAGATATCCTGCGGCCATACGGTAATTCCAAATAAATGAAACTGGCGATGGGGAATGTCAAAGTAAATAGACCGTTGACCATTCCATTGCAAATACGGACCAATGAAGAAAAAAAAGTAAATGCTCTGGGCATACCATCTTAAATTCCGAAAAAATCCGGGTATACGCGATGCATGGATGGTATTTCCGCCTGCATTTACATGCCAATGGCCCTCTTCGGTATAAAGATCGCTATTGAGAAGCTCTTCTTCAAAATTTTGATCTTCCTCAACTGGTTTGCTCATAATGTTTTCCTGTTCGTAATGTTACGCGCATCATTGATCCGCCACAGATGCTCAGAGATTCAAATAATTTATTTTTAAATAAATTCCTGATTTTTCATCTCTGAGCTTCCATGACTATCATTTAAAATACCATAAATGAATGGTATTACTTTTGTCCGCCGCCAAGGCTGTATACTTTTACAGCAAGCATTTTAATTTGATCAGCGCTCAGTCGTTCTCCCCACGCGGGCATTACCGCTTTTCTTGATTCTGGAAAGTCCTGATTTACTCCAAAACGAATAGTTTGTAAAACTTCATCACGGTTGCCGCCAAATCTCCAGATTTTATCTGTTAGATTCGCTGCGCCTGAACCATTTTTATTAAAATTACCGCCGCGGGCATCATTTCCATGACAGGCCACGCAATTTGATCTTTTAAAAAGGTTCCATCCTTCTGGTGTAGCGCTACCCTGTGAAAGAGCAATGACAAAATCAGCTAACTTGTTTACACTCGCATCATCGAGAATGTCTTTGTGAGCAGGCATTGCAGGTTGTCTTCCATAAGTGATGGTTTCGATAATTGTATCGATATCACCGCCGTAAATCCATTCATCATCAGTAAGATTTGGGTAGACACCTTTTTTCCCCTGACCGCCGCCGCCATGACATGCACTGCAGGAATCTCCGAAGGTAGTTTTTGTAGATTGCTCTGCAAAGTTGCGCATACCTGCGTCGGCCAGAATTTCTCTGGCGCTCATTCCTGATATCTTTGATAAAAAGGGAGCTTTAATTTTATCGTTTTCGGTTAAAGCCTCTTTGTATTCCTTGATCATGGTCCATCCTAAAAGACCTTTTGTAGAACCATGTAATAAGGGAATTGAAGGATACAAGAAGAGGTAAACCACTACAAATATCCAACTGGCGTGTAAACTAATCATCCACCAGCGTGGAGGCGGATTCTTCAATTCCCGGATACCATCCCATTCATGTCCTGTATCCGAACCGTATTTTTCTTTATCATCTGGTTTCATATTGTTATCCATGCTTTTTTTTCTCCTTCATACCATCTTTTAAGACAAAATCGCGATATTGTTCAAACTTGTTTTTATTTGACGGCAGCCATACCCATAAATATGCAGTGAGCATCAGCGCGCTTATAACAAGTACCATAACAATCCCTGTCCAGTCAAAACCGGTCAATTTGTCCCAATCGGTATGAAAATGCTGACTGATTTTATTCACGATAATCCTTCCCTTCTTCAAATTTTACCATGGTACCTAGAACCTGTAAGTAAGCAACAAGAGCATCTAATTCAGATTTACCCTTAACTTCTTCCACAGCGCCATTAAAATCGTCTTCAGTATAGGGAACTCCTACATGAGACAATCCCTTCATCTTCTTGACGGTCATCGTATCATCTATTATTGATTTTTCCAGAAAGGCATACTTTGGCATGACCGATTCCGGCACAACAGATTGAGGATCAATCAAATGGCGACGGTGCCAGTCATCTGAGTATTTGCCGCCGACTCGGGCAAGATCCGGACCAGTACGTTTAGAACCCCATTGAAACGGATGATCAAACTTGGATTCGGCAGCCAGAGAGTAATGACCATAACGTTCTTTTTCATCACGAAATGGACGAATCATTTGTGAATGACACAAATAACATCCTTCGCGAATATAAACATCTCTTCCTTCAAGTTCAAGAGCGGTATATGGCCTGATGCTGTCTTCTTCTTTAGTTAGTTTTTCAATTGTAGAGTCGATATAAAACAAGGGTACTATCTCTACAATTCCACCAATAGAAAGAACCAGGGCAAGCATAGGTATAAAGCCCCATACATTTTTCTCAAGTTTTTCCTGAAGATTTGAAAATTTTTCCTTAATATTCATATTCTACCTCTTAAGCCTTTTTCATTGCCGGAGCCAATGTCTTGCCGTGGCGAATCGTCATGATGATGTTATAAATCATAACACTCGCACCTGCCAGTACAAATAAACCGCCAATCATACGTATTGTATAATAGGGGTGCATTGCAGCAACCGATTCGATGAATGTGTAAACCAGGTTACCATATTCATCTGTTGCGCGCCACATTAGACCCTGCATGATACCAGATACCCACATAGCCGCAATATACAAAATGATTCCAATTGTATGAAGCCAGAAATGAGTATTTACCAGTTTTACAGAGTAAATTTCACGGTCCCATAAACGTGTAACCATATGATAAATTGCGCCGATAGAAACCATCGCCACCCATCCCAGAGCTCCGGAATGTACATGACCGATTGTCCAGTCGGTATAATGCGACAATGCGTTTACATTTTTAACAGACATAATTGGTCCTTCAAATGTTGACATCGCATAAAATGCCAGCGAAACAATTAAAAAACGCAAGACATAGTCATCTCGCAATTTATGCCAGGCTCCAGATAGAGTCATTAGACCGTTAACTGCTCCTCCCCAGGAAGGAATGATCATGGCAATGGAAACCGCTGCTCCAAGAGAACCTGCCCAGTTAGGTAAAGCTGTGTATTGAAGATGATGAGCCCCCAGCCAAACATAGCCAAACATCAATGACCAAAAATGGATCACTGACAATCGATATGAATAAACAGGAAGATTTGCCTGCTTAGGAACAAAATAGTACATAATGCCAAGAAAACCGGCTGTTAAAAAAAAGCCGACGGCATTGTGCCCCCACCACCATTGAATCATGGCATCATGAACTCCGCTAAAAATCGAATATGATTTATGCCAGGATATGGGAATGGCCAGAGAGTTTACCACATGAAGAAGGGTAATCATAACCATCATTCCCAAAAAAAACCAGTTCGCCACATAAATATGTGATGTTTTTCGATTGGCAAGCGTCATTACAAAATTAAAAAAATACGACAGCCATACAACGGCAATAGCAATATCTACCGGCCACTCTAATTCTGCGTATTCTTTTCCCTGAGTCCAGCCCATCGGAAATGAAATCACTGCCGCAACGATGATTGCTGTCCATCCCCAGAATGTAAACCATGCCAGTTTATTACTCCAGAGCGGAACATGGCACGTACGTTGTACGATATAGAAAGCTGTCGCCATAAGCGTACTGCCGCCAAATGCAAAAATCACTGCATTGGTATGCAATGGCCGTAAACGTCCGAAACCGGTATATGGCATTCCAAGGCTATTTAGCAATGGATAGGCCAGCTCTGCCGCGATAAACACTCCCACAAGAGCGCCGACTATCAAGTAAATGACAGCGCTGATCGAAAACCATTTCACCACATTGAAATGATATTTTGGATTTTCTAAATCTTGTTCATTTGTCATTTGCCAGACTCCTTTTTAAATTTTCCATAAAATCCCCCATTAAATTTAATGCATTATATTGATTTAAATATAATTCAATAATGTATCTGTATATTAGTATTTTAGTATATTAGTATATTCTTACACTACAATATGTTAAACCGGCTTTACTTTGCCTATAAAAAATTAATATTCTTGAAATTTCTGTAAAATTATTGCGTTTTAACCCTTGCCGCAGTTTCGTTTAACCATTGCAATCATCTGCTATATTTAACAGGTTATTATAATAAGTATATTTTTATGATTTTTCTATTTTTTATCTTAGCAGCACAATCTCTTAAATAACGAAATGATTTAGCCAACATTGCTTTTATATGATATATTTAAAAAATAAAATAGAAAGGAGAGAAAGTCATTATGTCATTATACAGTTTTTTTAAATCAAAGGGTAAAAATGGTTTTGGATATGCCACAACAGCAGAACAGGTAACTTCAGGTATATCTCTCGACGGAAAAACCATATTGATTACCGGCTGTAACTCAGGACTTGGCAAAGAAACTGCCAGAGTTTTGGCCATGAGAGGCGCTCGAATATTTGCTACTGCAAGAACAAAAGAAAACGCAGATCAAGTATGCAATGAAATCGGTCATGACTCTATTGGTTTTGCCTGTGAGCTTTCCGACCCAAAAAGCGTCAGGGAATGTATCAGCTCAGTGAAAAAAGAAACAAAAAAAATTGATGTTATCATCTGCAATGCAGGAATCATGGCCCTGGCAAAACTTCAACAGTCACACGGATATGAACTTCAGTTTTTTACAAACCACATAGGTCATTTTATTCTCGTAAACGGTCTTCTCAAACTTCTTGCTGATGACGGTCGCATTGTGGTTTTAAGCAGCGGTGCACATGTCATGGCGCCAGAATCGGGTATTGACTTTGATAATCTTGACGGCAAGAAAAGTTACAGCCCCTGGAAAGCCTATGGACAATCAAAAATGGCAAACCTGCTATTTGTAAAAGAACTTTCACGCAGCTTAGAGCGCACCAGTAAAACAGCCAATGCAGTGCATCCTGGCGTTATATCCACAAATATCGGTAGACATATGAACCCCGTAGCAAATTTTGCATTTAGTCTTATCGCGCCCCTGGGGTTTAAATCAGTCGCCCAAGGCGCGGCTACAACCTGCTACGCAGCGGTTCACCCTGAATTAAATAATGTTTCAGGTAAATACCTTGCCGACTGTAACATCGCAAAATCACGCGACGATGCAGATGATGTCGATCTGGCCCAAAAGCTCTGGAAAAAATCCGAAGAAATTGCTGCGAAATTAAAATAAAATATTTTTAAATTTTTTCTTCAATTTTTATGTCCTCTTTCGTACTTTTGGAGTTAAAATTAAATTTTTAGATTCCTACTCACAGACTTATAAACTATATCATAAGTAGTTTATTATATCCTTACTGAGTTTAATTTACATGCGCAGGGCTTGAGACGGCAAATAACGCCGTATGTATCTGGCAGGAATCATTGATGAAATGATCGGCACAATTGTTGCCAATGCAAGTACACCAAAAATATCAATGATCGACAGCATCGGGTGAATGACATATTCAATGGGCAACTCAACATCTTTTAACATCCCCTCAAGATTTACTCCAGTTTTGCTCCATATGTAAATTCCAATAAAACCAATCAGCGCACCGGGAATTCCGCCAAGAATTCCTATCATCGCGCCTTCTCCCGTGAAAATAACAAAAAGATCTCTCTCTGTAAAACCAAGCGCTTTCAGCGTACCAATTTCACGCATTCGTTCAAAAATTGCCATGACCATTGTATTGATGATCACAAAACATGCCAGAGCAAGAATGGCAATTTCAATAAACAAGAATATCGACTTCATCATTTTTAAAATTTCATCAAGACCTCCCATTTGTTCGCTATAGGTTTTAACCGACAATCCCTCGCCAGCAACTGATTTAATTTGCTCGCCAAGCTTTTGGGAATCTTCCACGTTTTTGGTAAAAGCATAAATTTCAGTCGAACCATTTTGGATTTTTAAAAGTTTTTTAGCGTCGGCCAGATTTAAAAAGAAAAAATGCTTGTCAAATGATGCCATCTTCATTTTAAAAATTCCAGCGACTTTTACCTTGATTCCGTTTAGCCCGCCCTGTGATGTTTTCGACGCAATCAATATTTCTTCACCTACTTTTAATCGAAGACTCTCGGCAAGTCTTACGCCAAGATAAATTCCATGTTCTTGTATACCGCCTTCGATCATCTTGTCTGCAAATTCAAACGAATTATTTTTAACGTCAAGTCCCATGCCTACGGCAGAAACGGTGTTATCGTCTTTTCCCATCAAGATACCAAAACGAATCCGTTCTTCAACGGAACTGACCCCGTTAATTTTTCGTATCTTTGCTGCAATTTCATCGGCATTTGTGATCACTTCATCAACAGGCATAAATTTCTCGCGGCTTTCATACCCTTGCGTCACTACACGAACATTGCCCGTCTGGTATTTTATAAAACCTTCCGAGTAAAGACTTATTACGCCGTTGACCCATCCATACCCAAATCCGACCAGCATGGCTGCTGCAAATACAGACAAGGCGCTGGTAAACGTTCGTTTTTTATTTCTAAGTAAATTTCTAAATGCAAATTTTAAAAACATTGTAATCCCCCTGAGTCCTGTTATAATGAACCCTAAAATATTGAATCACTGAACTGTCCTTAGACAATCTACAGGCTGCATATCCATGACTTTTTTTGCAGGATAGTAACTGGCAAATATACTTGCGGCGGTAGCCAGAAAAGTTATCACAAAATAATCTTTAATAACCCAGACCGATTTCATGACGCCGACCATGGATGCTCCCATATTTCCCATTTGATCCATCATAGAGGTAAAATCGAGACCGTGGTAAATGAAATACAAATTCGCGATGGTACCAAAAACAAGGCCAAAAAGGCTTCCTGTAAATCCAATTATAAAACCTTCTGCAACAAATAAATTCCTCACTTCTTTATCGAGCATTCCCATTGCTTTTAAAGTTCCGATTTCACGTCTCTTTTCATATATTGAAATTAATATTGTATTGATGATGCCAACCATAGCAATAATTAAAATCACAAATAAAATAAAATTTCCGGCTTTTTTTTTGGTGCTCACCACATTGGCAAATTCATACGAAAGGGTTTTCCAGCTTTTAACATCGGCTTCGGATATTTCTTTTTGCAAAATTTCAGCATATTTGTTTGCATTATACATATTGTCTGTTTTAACGGCAATTTCTGAAAAGGCATCTGTATCCATATTTTTTTGAACAATTTCTATATTCATAAATATCTTCATTTTATTTGCCATTGGATCTCCCGAATACAAAAGAGCGGTAACGGGAATATCCAGAGCTGTATACATTCCATTGACATCTCGAAAAGTCAGGTTAGCGATATCGCCAATATCAAGCCCCATATCTTTTGCCAGATCAACTCCAATGATGGCGCCATCTTTTTCCATTTTACCCTTGCTGATGAATTTTGCCAGCTCAAAAACGTCTTTATCTGTACTTTGGTCATAACCTACGATCACAACCGGCATAGAGTCGATGCCGTTGTCCATTTCTGCAAGCAGGTTTATTCTGTCGGTAACCCCTTTTACAAAATTGTGCTTTTTTATTTTTTCATATATTTCTTTTTTTTGAGTCATTAAATTGTCAGTACTAAAAGGTCGATCCTCGTCGAAATTTACATGCCGCATCTTTACATGACCGGTTTCAAATTGAACGAGGTTATCAAACGAAACTTCGTCGATTCCGGCATATAAGCTCGACATGATCATATAAACGGTTACCCCGAACGTCAGCATCATAAACGTCAATATGGTTCTTCGCTTTGATCTTAAAATATTTTTCAACGCCAACTGTAATATATATTTCATACCATCCCCCTATTTCTTTCGGCTTGCTTTTATCTGCCCGTCGTGAATCTCATAGAGTTTTGATGCGCGCTTCATCACCATAGAATCATGTGTTGAAAAAAGAAATGTCACACCCTCATTTACATTAAGTTCTTTCATGAGTTCTACCACGGACTCGCCGGTTTTAGAGTCAAGATTTGCAGTCGGTTCATCGGCAAGAATTAATTTTGGTTTTTTAATGAGTGCACGCGCAACCGCAACCCTTTGTTGTTGACCTCCGGAAAGTTCAAGTGGCCGTCGGTTCTCATAACCACTTAAACCAACTTTTGAAAGCATCTTCATGACTTTTTCATTGATTTCTTCCTGGGATTCTTTCTGCAAAAGTTTCAAAGGCATTTCAACATTTTCTGCAATTGTTAATACCGGAAACAAGTTATAGGTTTGAAAAATAAAACCAAAGTTTTCTTTTCGAACATGGGCCAATTCTACTGTTTTTTTTGTCATAAGATCAACGCCGTCTAACAAAATACTCCCCGATTCTCCTCGGTCAAGACAGCCAATGCAGTTTAAAAGAGTTGTTTTACCCGAACCTGACGGACCAGCAAATGCCGTAAACTCTCCTTTTTCCACAGAAAGATTTATGTTTTTTAACGCTGTAAATTCAACAATTCCTGTATGATATGTTTTATTTAAACTTTTTACTTCCAATAGCATTTTTAACTCCTTAATTTGTTAAATCCCTGTGTTTATATGACAAAATTAATTTCTTTAAAATCTTCCTTCTACCCGCATTAGTGCGCTGAAATCGCCTGATTTATCGCGAGAAAATTCCGCCTCTTTTTTAGCTGTTACCATGTTTACCTGTAAGGTAACGCTTAATCCGCTGGTGATGATAAAGCTTGCAACCGGCATGATAACTGCGCTGTTATCAATCAAGTTCATAAATGCATTCAACTGAACGCTCCAAAATTCATCAATCAACCATGAAACAGATAAAAAACCATAATACTTTGCCAACAAAAATGAGTCAGGCGATACCTTGTATTTTTTATATTCATCTGCCCCATTTTCATTGTAGTAAAACAACAGTGTCGTGACGATTTTTCCTTCAAAAAAACTATAGTCGATACCGCCTGAAATTTCAGAATATGAATATTTTAATTTATCGTTTAAATGTGCTCCCCATGAACCTTGAATACCCAAAATGGCATCGCCTTTAAAATAAAAACCGGTAATATTTTTATCGATGTCAGAATGATTGTAAATTCCGCCAATATCAAATTTACCTAAATGATATGAAGGTGAAATCCCCAACATGGGATTATAGTCAAAAGCGTCGTTAAATCCAGTGTATATCTTTACGCCGCTTAAATCCTGCCAGGGCAGATAATATTCAGCAGCATAAAGACCTTCACGGGCATATTGTAAATCTGTCATTTGAATTTTCTTGTCAATTTCAAAAGGATTAAAAAGACCAGAATTTCCAAAATTAACATATGTCTTGCCGATGGTAAAATCGCCAATCGGAGAAAAATATCTCATCATGACCCGCATAAGTGAAAGTCTGGTTGTACCGTATGCTTTTTGAGTTTCTCCTCCATAAAGATATAGCCTTCCGTCGGCATAAAAACTCCAGTCTTCGCGTGAACGATCAAGTATTAAACGAGTTTCAAGAACATTGGCAAAAAGATCTTTTCGATCAGATACCACATCTGGCTCAGGCATACGAATGTAATATGCATCTTCTCGCAGAAGACCTGAAATTTTAACTTCAGCCGGTTTTTTTGCTGATGGATCAGCCTTAAATTCTACGTCTGGTTCCGTATTGGCTTGAGCAAAACCAGGTTCTACATAAAATATAGTTAAAATGAATGTGACTAAAATCAGGAAAATTTGATGGTATAATTTTTTAAACATATCAAGCTCGTTGTTTTTAGCAATTTCGCAATGAAGAACGTAACCGTAAAAACAATATTATTTTCTCAAACTTCTACGGGTAAAAACAGAGTCTGGAACATTGATGTTAAACTGCAATTCCTGAATTTCAACCGTAGTACTTGAGTTTTTCTTACGTAAATCTTTAATGACAATTTTTTTGGCATAATAACGATTGCCGGACTTCACGATGTTAAATTCCTCCATAGTTTTCAACATTCGATCGCCTTTTGCATACATCTCAATTTTTAAAGGAACATATGTATTTTTGTCTACATAAATAATCTGACGCGCATAAAGGGCATCTTTAATTTTAGCGTTCATTTCAATTACAAAACAATCTACACCGTGGACTTTTTCCGAACCGGTTAATTTAACCTCATAGGTTTTATCCAGCTCTTCACGGCGCATCATGTCTTCGTATGAAATATCGCTGCCCATCATTCCCTGACGAAGCATGTGACCTGAAATTTTCATAATGTCGTCGGCATCAGGAAAATAAATCCATAGCTCATCTTTAATTTTAAGATATTTAACGCCCCTGTCTTCCGTATTGGTAAATTCCATAAAAGAATATTCTCCGCGGTTTTTTCCATAGCCGGCAAGGGTCTTCACAAGTTTTTGACTGCCTTTTTCAATGGTCATCTGCATGGCAAATTTCTGGCTGTTAAATTCCTGATTTGAATCTACTCTTTGAATGATTTCATGAGCAGATTGTGCGTATACATTTACAGCAATAAACAGAAAATATTGTGTTATCATGAACCTTGCAATGTATAATAATATTTTTTTCATTTTTCTCCATCCATCAATAAATGTTTTTTAATTTATCTATAATTTAAATATACAAATTTCACAGGTTTAGCCTAAAAAAGGTGTCCGTGTCAACTTCAAATACAAAAGTTGATGTAATTAAATGTTCACGAAATCTTGTAAAAAAATTCTAATTATTCTTTTTGCTCTGACAATTTTACATTCGTGCATGAGCGTAGATGAACGTATGTACAACGTTTCTCATGAAACCAAAATAACCAAAGTTGAAGACATCGTTGTTTCGTACTCTAAACCCGAAAAAAAACACCTCATTATTGGCGAACTTTCGATTAAGTATAATTCAGCTTATAAAAGAGAAATGATTTTAAATTTAATGGCGAAAAAAGCAGCCAAACTGGGCGCTGACGGAATTATACTAAACACAATCTACAGGGCAAATGACAACTGGAGCGTATCGCATCACGAAGGCGATACGCCTTCAAAATTTCAGGTAAAATTATACGTTTTATCCGGGGCTATGTATCAATACCTGAAATAATAACGTGTTTTTCCAAACTGGTTTTTTCAAGACGGCCAATGATCCTTGCGCCATAATTTTCCATGATCGATCTCTGACCTTCATCCGCAACGGCGATCATGCCGATACCCATGTTAAAAGCGTGGTACATATCTTGAGGTTTTACATATTTACCTATTATATCAAAAATTTCATGTTGAAAAACATTTGGTTTATCAATTACTGCCGCTGTATTTTCTGGCAGCACTCTGGGCAGATTTTCATAAATACCGCCGCCGGTAATATGAGCCAGAGCTTTTATCGTTGCTTCTTTTTGCAGTTTCGGCATAAAATCATAAATCTTTGTTGGAACCAACAACTTTTCTTTAACCCAGTTTATGTCGCCGGTGATTTTTTCGTATAAAGATTTATCATCATTTTGAATTTGTTCCAGAACTTTGCGAACGAGAGAAAATCCGTTACTGTGAAGACCAGAAGATGAAAACCCGTAGAGGATATCGCCGGGCACAATTTTATCTAGGGCAGGTAAAACACGATCAGGATGAACAGCGCCGACAATAAAACCGGCCATATCTATATGATCGTCTTCCATAACGCCGGGATGTTCAGCTGTTTCGCCGCCAAGCAATGCGATTGACACTTTTTCGCAGGCTGATGCAATGCTTTTCATCACAGGAAAATACCAGCTATCGTCAAGTTTGCCGCAGGCAATGTAGTCGAGAAAAAAAAGCGGTGTTGCGCCAACGCAATATAAGTCATTGATGCACATGGCCAAAAGATCGCTTCCAAGTCCATCGTAATATTTAAAACGTCTGGCAAGTTCTATTTTAGTTCCAACGCCGTCGGTCGAAGCAACCAGATGACAGTCTTTTAAATCCGGTGAAGTATTAAAAATTCCGGCAAAGCCGCCAAAATTATCCATGACGCTGCCGTAAGCTGATTTTTTATGAGTTGCTGTAATGTTTTCTTTTAGAGTTTTTATATAGCTTTGTGCTTTGATAGTATCTACGCCGGCTTTTTTATAATCCACTTCTTCCCCTTATAACAAACAATCTAAAACCTGACCCTCATCGTCTGACTTCAGGTTGAACCAAAATAATTAGCAGGGGTTTTGTTCCTGCCTTTTTATTAAGAGCGCGTCCCAAAACTTGGGCGCGCTCTTGCGGTACAGGGATGTACCGGCATTTTATGAGCTAAGCGCACAAAAATGTAGCTTTTTGCGGACTTTGTTCGCAAAAAGCGTGCGCCTCAAAATTCATACATGGGTTTTGGGACGCTCTCTAAGGGACTTTTTTAGGGGTAATCACATCCAGACCATCAGTTTTTAATTTATGGTAAAATTTCTCGGCTTTATCTTTATTTTCAAAATCCCCTATCCAGACAAAATTCCACTTTCCTTTTTTACCAATAAAAGCGTTTACGTTATATTTATCTTCCAGATGTTCTTTGTACTTTTCAGCATTTTGTGAAACTTTAAACGCCCCGGTACGAACCGTATAATTTTGAGGACGAATTCCATCGTGAAAAGTATAGCCGTCTTTATCTGAGAGCTTTTCGACATCTTCTCCAGCTACATCATCACTTTCGTTTACGGATTCATTTGATGGATCTTCTTTAACCTCAGCGTTATCATTTTCGGACTTTGCAATAAAATTATTTTCACTTTTCTCAATAAGCTCGACTTCAACCCGCGCAACTCCTTTTTCGGCAAACCCCAGATCGCGCGCTACAGCGTAACTTACATCAATGACCCTTCCGTCTACATATGGACCTCGGTCATTGATACGTACCAGTTTTTTTTTGCCGTTTTCCAGATTTCGTACCAGTACAAGAGAACCCATGGGGAAAGTTCTATGTGCAGCAGTAAATTTATTCATGTCAAACAAGTCTCCGCTTGCCGTTGGTTTGTTTTGCAACTCTTTACCGTACCACGAAGCGTATCCGCGGGCAACATCTGTTATGGTATCAGCTTCTTTAAATTCACTGGACTTGGCATTACCGGAAGAAAGTTCCGTTTTTTCAAATTTCGCTTCTTTACCCATATTATCAGTTTTTTTTATCTCGCCGGCCTTGTCTGTTTTTTTCGGCTTACCTGAGAAGAAAGAAGGAGTTTCATCGTCAAAAAACTCATCATTGCTGTCACCGGTTTTTTTCGCAAGTGAATTATTACTTTTTGTTTGAAAACTGCCGCAGGAATATATAATTAAAATAGCTGCAATTGAAAAAAATTTAAATATACCTTTCATATTCATATCGTCGGTTTTTTAACAGAAAATTCAAGTGTTTTATTTTAACAAAAACTTTAAATAAAAAAAACCATCGTATTTTATTTAAGAGCGCGTCGCAAAATCCATGGATGGGTTTTGGGGTGCTCTCTAAGTACAATATTTCACAAAATTGCCACCCTCATTTTTTTCGAAATTAAGGCTAAAATTGAGTCTGCCAAAGGAATATACGCGTGGGGTAGCGTAAACCGTAGATGGTTTGCAGGGGTTGTCTAAAAAAGTACAAGAAACCTGAAAACGTAATATCCGTATTTTTTAGATAAGCCCGCCGAAAATACCCTGCGGTTGAAGCGTGGGGCGTGCTATGCCCCTTTAAAATTTAAAAATAATTCTTTGTTTACCTTTATAAATCAAGAATGATAGTGTCCGCAACATGGTCGTACGAAAATGAAATCACGCGAAAAACAACTTCTGAAAATTTTTAACTCTTTAAATGAAGACGATCAAAAAGCTGTTGTAAATTTTGCCGGCTATTTATATGAAAAAAACTCTGAAAATGCTGAGGTTGCCAAGGAGCCGCAAAACATCGATCGACCTGATGAAGAATCTGTCATCGCCGCAATTAAAAGATTAAAAAAAACTTATCCGATGATAGAGCCAATGGGCATATTAAATCAAACCTCGGAGCTTTTATCTGCTCATTTACTCAAGGGACGCGATAAAAAAAGCGTGATCGACGAACTTGAATTGCTTTTTCAAGAAAGTTATAAAGCTTTAAAAAATTCAAAAAATTAATCAATGCACTTCAAGGTCTCTTGCCCACTCTACAACTTCGCTGGTGATGATTTCACGTTTACCGTTGCTGTAACCAATCCATTTGTAAATGGAATCGCCTACAGCAACGAACACTAAAGCCGCCATCAAGACCACAAGTCCTGCATCTATTTTATATGTCAGGGCATCTTGAGCATTTGCTGATATAGCGGCAGCCGATGCTTTTTCAAGAAAAATAAAAAACAATTCATATGAAGCCGACAACGTTGTGACTGTCATAAAAATCATGGGCAAAAGGGTAACCCAGACATACTTCATTTTATCTGTTTTAATAAGTATCGTTGTTCCAATGCAAAAAGCAATGACCGCCAGCAGTTGATTTGCCACGCCAAACATCGGCCAGATGGTAGATACGCTGCCGGAAGAAATTAAAAATGCCCAGGAAGCAACAACCGCTGTGCTGGAAAATATAATCCCCGGCATCCAGTCGGTTTTCGCCAGGGGTTTGTAAAAGTAAGAACCCAGTTCCTGTAAAATAAACCGGGCAACACGGGTACCTGCATCTACCGTTGTTAAAATAAATAAGGCTTCAAACATCAATGCAAAGTTATACCAATACGGCATTAGTTTTGACATACCAGGCAACGATGAAAAAATCGAAGCCATACCCACAGCAAGTGAAACCGCGCCGCCCGGGCGACCGGCTACATTTACTCCGACCGTAGCCGAAAGTTCCTGAATATGACTTACCGGAAAACCAAGCAATGCAAGCTGCTCAAAAGAAAGTTTTGTATTGATGGCAAAATAATCTCCCGGAATTAAAATAGACGCGGCAATTACGGCAATAACGGCAACAAATCCTTCGGCCAACATCGCGCCAAAACCAATCATTTGAATTTCACTTTCGCTCTCAATCATCTTTGGCGTTGTACCCGATGAAACCAGAGAATGAAAACCTGAAATGGCTCCGCAGGCTATTGTAATGAACATAAAAGGAAACACCGTTCCGGGAATGATTGGACCGCCGCCATGAACAAATTTAGTGATCGCCGGCATTTCAAGGTTCGGAGCAAGAAAAATCACGCCCACAGCCAGCATAACCACAGTACCGACCTTCATGTACGTTGAAAGATAATCTCTCGGCGCAAGTAAAAGCCAGACAGGTAAAACCGAAGCTATGAATCCATAAACGGCAATAACAATCACAAGGGTATTTTTTTCAAGATCAAAAATCGAAGCCAGCGATGAATCAGGAATCAACCCTCCAAAATATACAGCTGCAATTAATAAAACAACTCCAATGACGCTGACTTCGCCGACTTTTCCAGGACGAAATTTAAACAAATACACGCCCATCAATAGCGCGATGGGAATCGTTGAACCAATGGTAAAAGCTCCCCAGGGACTGTGATACAATGAATTAACCACGGCCAGACCGAGACCTGCCAGAGCGACAATGATGATAAACAAAATTGCAATGGCTGCGGTAAGTCCTGCCACCGGCCCTACTTCGTCTTTGGCAATTTGAGCCAGCGAACGTCCGTTTCTGCGTACGGACGCTGCTAAAATCACAATATCATGAACCGCGCCGCCAAATATGGAACCAATTAAAATCCACAAAAACCCCGGCAAATAACCAAACTGTGCCGCTAAAATCGGCCCGATTAAAGGACCCGCGCCGGCTATGGCTGCAAAATGATGTCCGAATAAAACCCATTTGTTTGTAGGATGAAAATCTCTGCCGTCTTTTAACCTCATCGCCGGAGTAACAATGCGGGCATCCAGGGTTAATACTTTGGCAACGATGAATTTTCCATAAATACGATATGCAATGACATAAAAACTGGCTGCGGCCACAACCAGCCATAGGGCATTGACTTTTTCTGCCGGCTGATAAATTTGTGTAACAATGGCCATGGCATATGCGCCGACTATGGACAGTATTCCAATGATGATGTGTGATGATTTCATAATTTACCTCGAAAATATACGGTCAAGCTTACGGGAGGCTTAAAACGTCATTTGATTAAACCTGTTCTAACATAAGTTTTTAAGAGAGAATCCAACGTCAATTTCTTTTTTACAAGTATATGAATTTGCCCCCCAGCTGTCCTTGCCTTTCTTTGTTTTGGCTTTCTCTTCGTGCTTTAATTGACAACGCAGGTTGATCAAGACAAATGTCGTGAAAGATATTGTTATGGCTGAAAAAATAATCCGAATTGCGTTTGTTCCATTTGTACCGATCCTTGGAAATACAATTGAAAATTTTACAAAGATCTCCAAAATCATAGAAAAGTGTCAGAGCGATAATAACGTCGATGTAATTTTTTTTCCTGAATTGAGCGTTACGGGTTATCTTCTTGAAAACCTTACATTTTCAACAGCGATCTCCGTGCCGGATGAAATTCCTGAAACCATTTTACTGCAAAGTGAAAAGTCGGAAATTCACCTTGGCCTTGCCCTGAAAGAAAACGGCATGATCTACAATGCACATATTGTTATCGCTGACGGAAAAATCATTCACACACATAAAAAAATTTACCTGCCGACCTATGGTTTTTTTGACGAAGGCCGCTACTTTACGGCAGGAAATGACATTACCGTTTATGAAGGTAAACTTGGCAAAACCGGAGTGCTGATCTGCGAAGATGCCTTTCATCCGGCTCTTGCCTATGCCCTGTATGAATCTGGAGTAAAACATTTGTTTGTGCCGTCTTGTTCGCCGGCGCGCGGTATAAATGCGGAAGGTTCGTCAACTTCGTCATATCAGGCCTGGAAAAAACGTTTGGAAATTTATGCTGAAAGTTTTGGCATTTTTTGTTATTATCAAAACAGAGGCGGAGCCGAAGACGGCGTATACTTTGACGGCAAAAGCATGTTTGTATCTCCCAACATGTCAAGCTGTGAATCTCAAAATGATGAGGTTTTTTTCTTTGACGTAAATCTGCAAGATCTTGAAGCGGCCTATCAACGGGGCGGTCCGTTTCATGATGAAAATTTTGAGTTAAATCATCGTCTTTTTTTAAAATCCAGCAACATTCGTTTTAAAAATGAATAAACCAGAAATAAATTTACCGCTTCCCAAAACAAACTGCAAAGTTGCCGTTGATATCATTCAAAAGGCATTTAAAATTGAAGTTGAAAAAACCGGTGTAAAAAAAATTGTACTTGGTCTAAGCGGGGGCATCGACTCTGCGCTAACGCTTTATATAGCTAATCGCGCCCTTGGCAGTCAAAACATAACGGCCTTGTATATGCCCTACAAACTTAGCTCTTCGATTTCAAGAGAACATGCGCAATTGGCAGCAAAAGCCTGCGGTGTTTCTTTAATTGAAAAAGATTTAACGCCGATGGCCGATGCGTATTTTGCCGACATGTCATCGAGCGAAAGTAACATATTAAAATTAAATGAAAAAATCATTCAGCTTCGCAAAGGAAATGTTCTTGCCAGACTTCGAATGACCGTTCTCTATGATCAATCGGTTTTATTTCAAAGCCTTGTCGCGGGCACCAGCAATAAAAGTGAAATACTTCTCGGTTACAGCACGCTATGGGGCGATATGGCAAGCGCGGTTAACCCGATCGGAGATTTGTATAAATTTCAGGTTCGTGAAATGTCACGCCATCTTGAGATACCTTCAGAAATCATCGACAAACCCCCTAGCGCCGATCTATGGGAAGGCCAGACGGACGAAGGCGAGCTTAACCTTAGCTATGATTTAATTGACCGAATTTTATACCACTGGATTGATCTGGGATGGAGTAAAGAAAGGATTGAAAAAGTCGCCAAAGAATCCGGCATTGATAGCGAAAAAATTAAATCTATCTTTAATAAAGTTATGGTATCTCAGTATAAACGCAAAATGCCCCTGATCATTAAAGTCTCTGAAAAAACCATCGATCGTGAATTTAGATATCCCCGCGACTGGGGATTGTAAAAGTTCATGACAAGATCACAGTAGAATACTCAAGAAAAAAATACAGAGAACACGGGCTAAAATAAATGATTCAGCAGAATGGTATGATACAGGTTTAAAATGATTTTTTATTGACAACCGGATTAAAGCATATAAATTGCTGTTTACAAAATTAAATAAAAGAGGTCATCAATGGAAAATCAAACAACTCGAATTAAATTTGACGGAGAGGGATGGCCATTATTTAAATTGTATTTATCAAATTTATTGCTAAGCATCTTTACTCTTGGCGTATACTATTTCTGGGCAAAAGTAAAAACTAAAAAATATTTTTACAATCATACTTCATTTCAGGACAGCAGGTTTGAATATCACGCGACAGGAAAAGAAAAGCTCATTGGATTTATCAAGGGACTGGTGATGATCGGTATACCCTTTGCGCTTATTTTGTATGGCCTGCCTAAATTATTTGAAATGTTCAACGTAAACAAAACTTTTGCGGCGACTTTTCCGCCTCTTTTAATTTACGTTATCTTTATATCGATTTTACCGTTTATAGTTTATGGCAGCCGAAAATTTCAACTTGCCCGATCATCCTGGAATGCTGTTCACTTTCGATTTAACGGCAATGTAAAAGATTTATATAAAATTATTTTTAAAGGCTTCTTTTTTTCAATTATAACGCTCGGTATTTACTCCTCATGGTTTCGAGTAAAACTGGATAAGTATCTCATTGATAAATCCACAATCGGAAACCAGGAATTTTTCTTTGATGGAGCAGGAAAAGATGTTTTTTATAAAACGCTATTGGCCATGCTTTTAATTCCTTTCACATTTGGCTTCTATGCTTTCCATTACAAAGCTGATCTTGAGAGATATTACTGGCAACATACCTTTTTTCAAGGAAACATGTTTAAAAGCGATATGTCTGGCACCGGTCTTTTAAAAGTTACTTTTTTAAGTTTTTTCATCACTGTATTTACTCTTGGTTTTGGATTTGCCTGGGCCATCATCATAAAGAAAAAATATCTTCTTGAGACGATATCATTTACTGGTGAAGTAGATTTACTTAAGATACAGGCAGTACCCGACTCTTCAGCAGACGCTCTTGCAGAAGGAATCAGCGAAGCTGGAGATTTTTTAGATACCATCGGTGAATTCTTTGGATGAAGTAGAATATTACGACGGACTTACTCCAGTTGCCCAAAAGGGGAAAATTTTATTTTCTAAAAATTTTTTAAAATTTGTTTCAAATAACGGAAGCACAATCCGGATATTATACAAGGACATCTCGAAGCTTGAGAATATATCCGGTACATGCTCTGTAATTATTGAAGATCATTTACACACTTCCAAAAAATTAATTTTAAAAAATAAAAAAACTATCCTTGCTCTTGAAAAAAAACACACTAACAATCTTGGTGTTTTTAAAAATTTTTCACAATACATTCATAAAATGCAGGGTACGAAGTTAATCGTTATTTCATTAATTGTAGTTCCACTTGCCTCATATCTTATTTTTTTTTCATTTTCACAAGCCTATAAAATAATACCTGTTTCATACGACAAAAGAATTGGAGATAAATCATTTGGTTTTATAAAAAACAACAATAAAGTTTGTGAAAATAAAAGAGGTTTAAAAGCATTAAATGTTTTAAAATCTAAATTAACAAATGACCAAAACATTGAAATTTTAATCATCGACAATGAAGTTGTAAATGCGCTTGCTTTTCCCGGAGGAAGAATTCTTTTATTTAACGGATTGTTAAAGCAGGCTCAAACCCCTGAAGAGGTTTATGCGGTACTTGCTCATGAAGTCGCACATGAAGATAAACGTCATTCCATGCAGCAGCTAAGTCGATCTATGGGCGCAATGTTCGTCTCGGCCCTGGTTGTCGGCGGAACCATGGAGGGGATCGAAACCCTGGAGAAAATTTCTGAAATCATCAACGTTGTTATTTTTATGAAATACTCTCGCGGGTTTGAAGAAGAAGCCGATCAAATCGCTATCGCCAGACTGATACATCAAAAAGCTTCATTGAAAGGAATGATCGATTTTTTTAAAAGAAACTCAATTCCTGCAAGCAGTCAAGAGAAAAACGACAAAAAAGAAGGAAAAGAATTTTTAGAATGGCTGAGCACGCATCCCATGAATAAAAAAAGAATTGAAACGATTGAAACTGCTTTAAAAAACAATAAATATAAACCTGTAAAATTAATAAATCAAATTGAATGGAAAAATCTAAAGGATATTTGCAACTAAAAATGTGTGTGTTATTTCACTTTATAATTATTTTAAATACGAATTAGCCGTTTCCAGATAAACTTCGACTGTCGGCAACTCTGAATTGTTTTTACTTATGTTTATTCTGGCCTGGGTTCTTTCAGCTCGGTTACAAATATCTTTTATGGTTCTCGGCGACAAACCAGGAAGCTTTGCTGCAATTTGAGTTCGTTGTTCTTTTGTCAGGTGTTTTGCCCAGTTTTCAAGTAAACACACGATATCAACTGTATTGGGAAGTGGAAATTCAATGACCGTATCAAAACGCGACATGAGAGCTTCATCGATGTCTTCTTTTCTGTTGGTAGCTCCGATGGTTATGTAGTTTTTTTTACTTTCAATACCGTCAATTTTTCGAAGCAAGACTGAAAGCATTCTTCTGGTGGCCTCAAATAGTTTTTCATTACGGCTTGGCGCAAGTGAATCAATCTCATCAATAAAAAGTATTATTTTTTCTTTATCATCTTTAGCTGCCACATCAAAAATTAAAGCCAGCCTTTTAGACGACTCTCCATAGTAGGCCGACATGATGCTTTCAAGGGGCAGATATACCAGATGGTATCCCGTTTCTCTGGCAAGTATTCGAGCCATGGTTGTTTTACCTACTCCGGGAGGTCCTGAAAACAGTACAGCCTTTGGGCGATTGCTTTCAAATACTTTTCGTGTAGATGCTACAATTTTATCATAAACTTCGGGATTTTTTACCGGCATAATTACCGTTTCAAGAATGAGCTTTTTTACAGATTCGTAACCTCCAAAGTCCTGCATAGAAATTTTTTCCGATTCTGGAGAATACACCGTACAGCCAAGAGCAGCAAGCTGATCTATGGGGCGCGAATACTTTATAATACAAAACTGCTTTATGCAGCTGATGATTAAATTTAACTCTGCGGGAGTTATGAAACCCTTTTTTGTAATTTCAATCAATCTATCGCCAGAAAGCGCGCTTACCCTGATTTTGATATTTTCGAGCATTTTTTCTGTCTGAAATATACTTGAGTTTAACGCCTGAACAGAAACATAATTTTTATCGTATGTATGAATACGCCAGTTCTCGATATGTTTTTTAGCTAAAATAAAAACTTCATGAATGGTTTTTTCATCAATATCCGCTGGATAAATTCTTAAAAAAAATTCTTCCCGCTCATAGGTGATTTCAACCTGATCGTCAGGAACATTGTTTTTTTCCAGCGTTTGTCGTATTTCAGAGGTAATGTCGCTAAAACTTAGCGGTTTAATTTCTTCGTTCATAAGATTTTTAATAAATAATTTGACCAAAGTCAGGTTCAGGTCTGATCAACCCTGTAAAATACCGAAATGCCAAATGCATCAATCTACTTTCATGGCTACATAAGATAAAATCCCAATGTAATGAAAAGCGCTGCCCAGCATAACGACCAAGTGCCAAATGACATGATTAAAAAACAAGGTTTTACGTACATAAAAAATAATCCCAATCATATACGTAATTCCGCCTAAAAACAACCAGTTTAGCAGCCCGCCGGGTAATATTTCAAACATAGGTTTTGCCGCCAATAATATCATCCAACCCATAAGCGAATACAGAGATATCGATATATATTTTGGAATTTTTCCTGCCATAAAAATTTCAAGAAAAACGCCGGTAGCCGCCAATACCCAGGCTGCCCAGAAAATTTCCCATCCCCAATGTTCTGGCAGATATGTCAATAAAATCGGCGTGTTGGTTCCGGCAATTAAAATAAAAATAGCAGAGTGATCGAGCATATGAAAAAATTTTTTGCGTTTATAATTTGACGAACCGTGATACAACATAGATGCCACATATAAAAATATCAATGAAATTCCATAAAGACCGCATGTCAATATACGGGTTAAATCGCCGCCAGATGCAGTAAAAGAAATTAAAACGATAAAACCAGCGACACTTAATAAACTGGCCAGAGCATGTGTCAGAGTATTGAAAATTTCTTCTGACCTTGTTTGACCTACATAAGCTAATTTTGACTGTGAGCGTATTTTATTAAAAAATTCCTTATCCGCAATATAGGTTGTTATTTTTGAGCCCTTCATCTGCACTCTCCAAAATTTAAAATATGGACGTTTTTACTTTAGTTGCCGTAAGGCTGACTAATATAGATCGCCTTTTACTTGATCTTTATAATTTTTTAAATCGTAAATCTTGTAAATATACCCGCTCTTTTCAGGGTACTTTCTTAATACAGGCTTAATAAGCTGGTGCATTCTATCGGCCTCTGTACCATAAAGGGTATATATACATTCAGTTTCATTACACGATTTCGATTGAAATTCGCCGGATTTACTTCGTTTTAAAATTTGCGTTAATTCATCTTCAATATTTTTTAAATTATCTTTTTGATTAAATTTTTCCAGTTCAGCAATATTAAAAACTACTTTAATTCCTTCTCTTTTTAAAATAAGAGCTGAATTTAGAAAATCATCTGAAACGTAGTAATGAGACATGGCTTTGACCAGAAAAAATATTATATTGGGCACGGCTAAAACAATCAACAATAAAATAACAGGACGAAATCGTAATTCTTTTTTTAACATTTTAATTTATCCGGATTTATCAAGGATGGTTATTGAAAATTCGCTTAGCCAAGCGACAACCGCTTTTTATATAGAGCTTTCTTTACATGGGCGGATTCAACATAAATACATCACTGATTTGAAAACTCTGTTTTAGCGATATACGTTTTGCCGCGATATTTTATATTAGCAATGATCAAATACTTACCCTGTTGAGAGGCTGTTAAATGAGCAGCATAATGGTGCATACCTGCTCCGCTTATAATTTCAGATTCATATTGAGATACTTTACCCGTTGGATCTGTAATGCTTAGCAAAACCTGAGCCTCTTTAATAATTTTTTTTGTATGGTAGTCCATCACTGTAATCATTAAGCCATGAGTAGCCCCTTCAACATGCTTCATATCCGCATGCATAAGCTTCATCATCTGCATATGGTAGGGCATCGACATAAAATCAAATGCTACATGAAGATCATCCACCCTGACCAGTTTTGTAATGTTATTTTCAGACAGTTTTGGATCATTGGCCATCTGACCCATGTATGAATTAGAATCAGCGGACTTTTCTTTACAGTTTATCGCAGAAAAAACCAGAATGGTCGATATTAAAATTACTTTTTTCATCATTATATCCTTTGACATTAAACAGTTTTACATTTATATAGCATCTTCTTTTAAAGCGCTTACGGCTGCAATTTTTAAAATCACGATTGCGCTGCAAAACACGAAAATCATTTTCGTTCTAAGTTTGTGGTAAATGAAGTTTTTCAGAGACTCTGAGTCAGCAAGGCGAGCTCAAAATAACCTCTATAATTTTTGCGAATTCTAGTTTTTGCCCGCTGTTGAGGCTGTAGAATAAGTCCATTTTGAAATTTTCAGTTAAAGTTACACGAGGTTACATGAAGTTAAAAGAGCTTTTTTTCACCTTTGAAACTACTATTCTACACCCTCGTTAGTTGATGTGACGGCCTTACTCTAATCCATTAGAACAGTAAAGTCAATATTCTAATTTAGTTTACAATATTAGAATATTAATTAAAGCGTCCTGAAGGTGTTATTTAATGCAAAAGCCATTTAATTTACCAATGCTCCCTGTCACAATAGACTACACGAAACTTATCAGAGGTATTGGGGCTGCGAGAACAGCCATTGGTGAGTTATCCGGATTACTTGTTAATGTCAAAAATCCTGATCTGCTGATTGCCCCTTTGCTAACAAATGAAGCCGTATTAAGTTCAAAAATAGAGGGAACAATTGCTACTGTAGAAGATGTTTATATTTATGAAGCGCAAAATATATATTCTGAAAAAACAGAAAAAGAAAAAGATATTCAAGAAATAATTAACTACAGAAAAGCTGTTGAGGTAGCTGTAGCCGAATTACGAACAAAACCAATTAGTGAGAATTTTATCAAACGACTTCACTATATACTAATGGACTCTGTAAGAGGAGAAAATAAACAAAGGGGAGAGTTTAGAAAAACTCAAGTTCATATAGGTAAGATTGGAAGTCCGACTGAGGAAGCTTCATACATTCCTCCAATTGCATCCAAGATACCCTCACTTTTCAGTAATTTTGAAAAATATATACATTCGGAAGAGGAGCAAGATGAATTGGTACAAACCAGTATTGTGCATTATCAATTTGAAGCAATTCACCCTTTTTTAGATGGCAATGGAAGAATTGGAAGATTGCTTATTCCATTAATTCTATATGAAAAGAAACTATTGCCCTATCCGATTTTATACATAAGTTCTTTTTTTGAAAAAAATAGAGCGGAATATTATTCACACCTGAATAATGTTTCAAATAATTCTGATTGGGTCGGTTGGATAAAGTATTTTTTAAAAGCCCTGGAGTCACAAGCGATTCAAACAAAAAACAAGGTTTATGAAATGGGGGTGCTTTATGAAAAAATGAAAATAGTCATTAATAAATTAAGCTCGACTTTTGCCATAGAACTATTGGACATATTGCAATCAAAGCCGGTGATAAATTATAATTCAGTAAAGGATTTAATTGATGCAAGTCCACAGACTATTTATAATTTAATCGAAAAATTTTGCGAAGCTGGAGTTTTGAGTGAAATACCGGGGAAAAAAAGAAATAAAACATATATCTATAGTGAGCTAATGAGAATAATTCAGTCATAATTGCCGATAACGTTTGCGCACAACAGACGTTTTTAGATGGTCTGAATCAGCAAGGCGAGCACATACAAAGCTCCAAGCTTTGTGCGTTACCGAAGGTGGACTTCCGTCCTTGCGGTTAAACGGAGACCATCTAAAAATGTGGTCGAACAATCACTAAAAATACAACAGAGGATAAAATATCTTTTCTGAAAATCTTTTAAATTAAAAGATAGAATTGCGAGACCCGAGCAAGGCGTATGCCTCGCGCAGCAGATATTCGCTGTTGAGGCTGTAGAATAAGTCCATTTTGAAATTTTCAGTTAAAGTTACACGAGGTTACATGAAGTTACAAGAGCTTTTTTCACCTTTGAAACCACTTTTTCTACACCCACGTTAGTTGATGAAAGTGTTAATTTAATTCAAACACCAATGAGACGATGCCGAATTGGTTCTTTTTAATTATTTTATAAAATATATCAGGTATTATTATTGAATATGTATCCCCAAACCTTTACATAAGACATCTTCCATCTGTTGTATAAGATCATCACGATTTACCCCGTACATAGCAATTACCTTTTCTCCATTTTCCAGAAGAAACTGATGAAGACCACGATTAAAGACCAGGAAGGTCATCGCAATTAACGGCGGTGGAGCTTCGCTTTGAATCGAGCCGTCGGTTATCCCTTTCATAATAGCATTCATATTTAACATCATTAACCCCATTTCTTTTTGACGACATTCATTACCGAGGGGGTGCTCCAAGTAAAGTTTTTCATCGACGTATCTTGAGCCATATAACCACATTTTAAAATAATCAGGGTATTGATTCAAGAAATCAATAAAACCACGATAACCGGCCCTTAATTGCTGTCCGCCACTGGCTTTCGGATCAAGTGTTTTTGCCAGCATGCCATGAGCAATATCCAATGAACGGTTAATAATCGCCAGATATATCTCAGCTTTTGCCGAGAAGTACAAATAAATTGTACCTTTTGCAAATTCAGCAGCTGAGGCAATGTCGTTAATAGTGGTCTTTTCATAACCTTGCGAAAAAAAAAGTTTTTCAGCAGCATCGAGAATTTCTCCCCTTTTTCTATCGTGTTCCCGCTCTTTGCGGCTTTTTTTAGTGGGTTCTATTTTTTCTGGCTCTGGCAATGGTTTTCCTCAATATCTTCAACTGGAAGATTTGATCTGACCGGTAAATAAAAAAATTTGACTTTATACCATTAGTTAACATAACATCCTCGAATATGACCCATGGTTCTATCAAGATTTTATCGGTTTATTATATGACCTATGGTCACTTTATTGGGAGGTAAAAATGGATAAAAATATCATAAAAAAAATTTACTGGGGCGCCATTGGATTTGAATTCATCGCACTTTTTGGATTATTGTCTCCGGCAGTGCATGGGTTTGCTGACTTGCTGGATATTGACATCTTACAAGGAAAACCGATTTCTGAAATACCTGGTACAATATTGTTTATGTACAGGTTCAACAATTTTTTTGTTGAACCTGGGTTAGTATTTTCTATTTTTTTAGGCGCCATTGGATTTTCAGCCTTGGGCAATTTCCTGAAAAATTCCAAGATCAAGGAGGTACCTACCGTAAAATGGGTGATCTGGGCTTTGGTTGCTGAAGCGCTGACACGCATTCCTAAAATAGCTTCAGGATTAAACTTTCTTGGCGAGCTCGAAAATTTCGCTGCTTCCGAGAACATTCAGCACCTTCAATTTGCATCTATGCTAAAAGGGATCTCTGCCATTTTAACTGCCCTTGCGGCGATTTTTGTAAGTGTTGTTCTCATAAAACTTTTTAACCATAACGCTGTTCGTTTGAATGAAAATAGCCCCGGAAAAACAGGGGCAAAACTGATTCTCTGGTCGGTTATTGCTGCGGTTCCCATTAAAACACTTGCGATATACTATTATCCTGAGTTGCTAAGCGCTGCCTTTATCATCTCGCAGATGGTAAAAAGTATGGGATTATCCTTTGTTTCATTTCATCTATTTTTGTTAACGTATAATCTTTCAGGCGAAAAAAATTTGAAATTCACTAAAGAAAAGGAAGGATAAAATGATATTAAAGGATTTATTGAAAATTGCGGATATGAAACCGCAAAGGCGCAAAGATATGACCGCGGTTCATAATGCTATCGTCAGTCGTAGTAATCAAGCGGATGAAGTTTGTTTACGTCACGTGCTCTTTCCCTTTATGGTTCTAATTCTATTAATCGGGCAACCCGTGTTTGCCATAACCCAAAACTACGATATGGAAATTGACACGGGCGATGGAAATGGCCGCCAGAGCATGATTGTCTCAACTAACAATGATCATGTAGAGGTTATTGTCATAGATCATAAAAAGGAAAAAAATGTTGTTCAGTTTAAAAACAAAACCGAATTTCAAAAAGTTGAATACGTAAATGGCGAGGGTAAAAAATTTCTCGAAGTAGTATATGATTATGTCCATGAAAAAATAAATATTTCCGGAAATGTAAATAACGAGTATCCCCTGAAAGAAAGTATCTACGATAATAATGGATCTTTGTTTTATCTTTTTAGCCAAATTTTTCCCAAAAAAAATGAGACCATGACGTTTACCCTTCTTCAAAGTAAACTTGATCGAAAGGTTGGTATGTACTTAAAGCAGGTGTGCGAAGAAGAATTGACCATTGGCGGTAAAAAACTAAATGCTATAAAATATGAAATGGGCTTAAGCAGTAAAATTACAGCCGCATTCTGGCCGCATAAATATTACTACTGGTATAGCGCAAATGATCGTCGGTTTTTAAAATACGAAGGTCTGGGGGAGAACAAGAAAATCCAGACAATACGGTTGGTGAATTACAAAGAAAATTGAACAAAGGTCAATTCTTATAACCACGGGTTTCTTGCCTTCGGCAAGCCAATGGCCCGTGGCTATGAGAATATATTGCGGGGGGTTGGCAGGTACCGTGTACCTGCATTAGGGGCGCGCTAAGCCCCTTCATAAAATTAAAAAGGAAAGCACATGAAAAAGAAAATTATTATTATCGGCGGCGGCATAGCGGGATTGTCAACCGCGTGCTACGCCCAGATGAACAACTTTGAATCTGAAATTTTTGAGATGCATAATATACCCGGCGGGGTTTGCACCTCCTGGAAGCGTGGTGACTATTTGTTTGACCATACCCTGCACTGGGTGCTTGGATCAAACAAGGGTACCAGTTTGTACCCGATTTTTAAAGAATTGGGAGTCGCAGATAATATTGATTTTTTTTACACAGAACGCTTTAGAGAAATTACGCTGGGCGATAAAACTTTTACATCGTATACCGACGTCAATAAATTTGAGGCTGAATTATTGCGCCTTTTTCCTAACGAAAAGAAGGGTATAAAAAGATACCTTAAAATTATAAGAAAATATATCAATTTTAACCCTCCCATGGATCGGGATTTTGGTGATTTTGGATTTGTCGATTTCCTTAAAATGCTTCCTTTTATGCTATCCTTTTTTAAGCTGAAATCCATCACCATAGAAGACTATTTTAAAAAACTATTTGCCAATCCGCAACTGAGGGAAATCCTTTTTCGGCTGTTTCCCGTAAGAGGATTACCAGCCCTAATGTGTGTTATGCCGATTAGTTTTATGCATAAAAAAGAAGGTGGCTTTCCTCTTGGTGGTTCCCTGAAATTTGCAAAAGCCATTGAAAGTAAATACATTGAGCTTGGCGGCAAAATGAACTATAAGTGCAGGGTAAAAAAAATTATCGTAGAAAATGGAGTTGCAAAAGGCATAGAACTGGAAAACGGCAGGATAATAACCGCTGACATCGTAATATCGGCAGCCGATGGCCGTAGTACGTTGTATGATATGCTTGACGGAAAATATCTCACTGATCAAATTCAAACGTCGTATAAAAATCCTTCGCTGTGGCCGCCGATCATGTCGCTGAGTATAGGCGTAAATCGTGATTTTTCAAAAATGGCCGAGATCACAGATTTTAAGTTAAATGTACCAATTGTGGTGGGCGGAAAAGAAATACACTGGGCTGGTTTTTTTCATTTTTGCCACGACCTTGATTTTGCTCCCAAAGGAAAAAGCGTCATTCAAACCCAATTTGAAACTGACTACTTTTATTGGAAAAATTTATATGACAATGATAATGAGGCCTATCATACCGAAAAAGAAGCATTGTTGGATCAATATATAAAAATATTAAATGAAAAATTTCCAGGGTTTAAAAATGATATTGAAACTACCGACGTTGCCACTCCGGTTACCTGGGAAAACTATACTGGCAATTGGCAGGGTTCTTACGAGGGGTGGGTGCCTACCACTAAAGCCTTTGCGTTTGGAAAAACCTTGCCCAAAGAATTGCCCGGCCTGCAAAATTTTTACATGACGGGTCAATGGATAACCCCCGGCGGGGGCGTTTCAATGTGTATGCCGCAAGGTAAAATTTTAATTAATAGGATTGTTAAAAAAGAAAGGAAGAGGAGAAACGCTAATGTTTAAAAAATGTGCCCTCGCGACTTTTGTTTTTCTGGCTGTTGTCGCAATTTGCTTAAGTGTATGCAGGCAGTCTTTGCTCCATTGGGGTGCAACTCCCGATGAAATCATTTCAACTATGCCGGGGGATGAGCTTCTGCCAGACTCTGCCATGACATCAACACGTAGTATAGAAATTCAGACAAGCTCCGAAAAAGTCTGGCCTTGGCTTGTACAAATAGGTCAGGGACGTGGAGGATTTTACAGCTATGACTGGCTTGAAAGCATGTTTGGTTTGGATATTCAAAATGCAGATAAAATTGTTCCTGAATTACAAAAATTAAAAAGGGGTGATTTAATTCCCTTTTCGAAATCAGGCGGAATAAACGTTATAGAAATTAAGCCAGAACAGCTGTTGGTGCTTGCGGGAACATTTTTCGCGCCAGAAGGAACAAAGGGGTATGCTGCCAGGGAAACCATGGTAGGCGGTACCTGGGTTTTTATGTTAGAAAAAACAGGGGAACACAAGAGTAGATTGGTCGTAAGATCCCGTGTCGCGAAGTTCGAACCGGTCTGGATCAGTAAAATTTTTATGCGTTTGCTCGAACCCGCTCATTTTATCATGGAGCGCAAAATGCTTATGGAGATAAAGAAACGCGCGGAGAGAAGATAATACCATTTTGCAAGTAAAGTATTTAGCATAATCTAACAATTCTATATTTATTCACGGACAATGAAAAACTCAAATAACATAGGAGAGGGTCATTATCTCTTCAGAAGACTATATAAAATGTTTTTCTTGCGAGCCCAAGGATGGGCGAGTTTGACGACTAACCACACTTTTTTCGGCTAACGTTTGCGCATAACTGACATTTTTAGATGATCTGAATCAGCAAGGCGAGCGCATACAAAGCTCCAAGCTTTGTGCGTTACCGAGGGTGGACTTCCGTCCTTGCGGTTAAATGAAGACCATCTAAAAATTTGGGTGAGCAATCAGGAGGGAGCGGCTACTTTTTAGTAAATCATACGACTAAGTCAAAGGCATTTTCCCCATTTAGAAAAGTTCGGTATTTCATATTGTCCCAGAATTCAGCCCAGCGACCTTCGAAGTATTTGCATC
>JAOUFY010000044.1 GCA_029857955.1 Spirochaetia bacterium | reverse complement strand
CCAAAAACAGCGCCAGGTTTACGAGTGATTACCCCTTTACATGCCTTTGGTATAGGGCTTTCGTTTAGCGCGACATACAACTAGGTTGAATATGAGAAAATTTATTATAATTTTTAGCTTTTCATTTTTAAGTCACCTTTCTTTATTTGCGATGGATACCGTGCAGGAGATAGAACAGGGTTACCATGAACATGACGGGTTCTATTTTCGGTTTTTAGATAATTTTGGTTTAGGATATACCTACCAAAATCTAGCTACAGATCAAAATCATAAAGAGATTTCTGACTGGGTTGAGAATGGGTCTTTTCAATTTGGTTATGCCATAGAAAAAAATATAATTTTGTATGGAGGTTTTAGTTCAGAAATAATTCCTCCCTATTTTACTTTAAGCTTTCTTAACTGGTTTTATAATGGTTTTACTGGAGCATCTATTCAAGTACCCGATTATTCTGCTCTTTTATTACAGTACTCGGCAGGCATAACGTATTATTTTATGCCCCAAAACATATATATATCGATTGCTTTAGACTTGTCTCAGGCCGGCGTTGGGCTACATATGCCTCAGGTGGGTATTAATAGTAATACAACCTTTTCAGAAACGAATTTAGGTTTTGGAATACAGACTGCCATTGGTAAAGAATGGTGGGTGAGTAAAAATTGGGGGCTTGGTTTGGCGCTGAATATCAACTACGATTATTTCCCAACGACAAGAGTGGGGTATCCACTAATAACTCCGATGCATGCATTTGCCATTGGTATTTCGTTTAGCGCAACGTACAATTAGAATGAACACCTCGGCTTCGCTTGATGCACGTTTTGAATTTTTAATGATGAACGATATGAAACAAAATAACTTTTATGGCATCGCTGGTTTAATCAGCGGCAGAAGAACAGCTGCAGATATATGGAATAATTTTGTTAGCGCTGCTACAACTGTAGTTAATTCCGTTGGTAATTTTTTCAAAGGGCTATTTGGCTGGTAAATATGAAAAAACGCATGACGGTTTTTTTATTTTTACTGATTAGTAGTTCTTCGTTATTTTCAGACGAAGTACCTGCTTATCGGGAGGATAAACCAGATGAGTATAGCGAAGCAGGCTATCATGAGCATGATGATTTTTATATTAGATTTTATTTGAATCCGTCCGAAGGTCAGTAATTACAGTTTGATAATTTTGTATCATGCCGCGCAGTTGCCGTGCCGCAGGCGGGGTGTGCCAATTGTGTAGCGGGGCGATTGATCGCGCCGCTACAGCAAACGTGAAGCCTTCTATGTTTATAAAAACTTATAAAAAATAAAACATTTTTTTGCCGATCTCGAAAATTTAATATATTATAGATAAAATTTCTGAGAGAGATTATTAAAATGCATAAACGAAACGACGCTTTAAAAACTAAAAATACAATGTCTCCATTTATCATCTCATCTTGTTTCTGTCAAATCTGTTGCTAATCAATACATTCTGTTAAGAATTCATCTTTAAAAAACAAGACGCTTGTCGCGGCATGTCGCTATATAAGTCTAACCCTGTTTTTAGGATTAATTTTAAAAATTTATAAATAACAATTTATTATAATTTTATAATAAATGAATATACAAGGACACATAACAATACGCGGTTCAAAATGAATAAAAAAGAAATATACAACGAAATCTATCAAAGCTATTTAGTTTTTATGGACAATGTTGAAACTAATTACAAAAATAATCATTCGTTGCTTGAGGACATAACCAAAAAGTATGCGACAACGTTTACAACATCTTTTGGCAAAGAAGATCAGGCAATTACAGACTTGATCGTAAAAAACAAATGGCCGGTAAAAATTGTTACGATCGACACAGGAAGATTATTTAATGAAACGTATTCGCTTCATCGTCGAACAAATGATCAATACAAGATTAAAATTGAATCGGTGTTTCCCGATACAAATGAGCTTGAAAAGTTAATTCGAAAAAAAGGTCCCGATAGTTTTTATGATTCCGTTGAAAATCGTAAAGAGTGTTGTGAAATTCGAAAAGTGCATCCATTAAAAAAAACCCTTGGCGGTTTTACCGTCTGGATCACAGGAATTCGGAAGGCTCAGTCGACGGAAAGATCGAATCTTGACATGATTGAATTTGATGAAGCCCATCAAGTTGTTAAAATACATCCATTGCTAAACTGGTCTGACGATGATCTTGAAAAATACATTGAAGAAAATAAAGTACCGGTAAGTATATTGCACAGCAAGGGATACCCCAGTATTGGATGTGCCCCATGTACCAGAGCGACCCTGCCAGGAGAAGACCCCAGAGCAGGGCGCTGGTCATGGGAAAACGGGGCAAAGGAATGTGGTTTGCATACACATTGATTACTATAAGGAATTGTTGTAAAAATAAGGAGAATAATATGACAGTAAAATTTGAGAGAAATGATATCGTTAATGAGGAATTAAAAGAGTTTTCAGGTAAAATAGAAGATTATCAGAACAGAAAAATAAGCGCTGATGATTTTAAACATCGGCGTTTGTTACAGGGTATTTATGGGCAACGCCAGCCTGCCTTGTTTATGGTGAGAGTGAAAATTCCCGGAGGAAATGTCGACGCTGAAATGATCGAGGGTATTGCTCTGGCCGTTGAAAAATACGGCAAAGATGTGATACACATCACCACCCGTCAGGATGTGCAGCTATATTATGTGAAATACCAGAATTTAATCCCTTTTCTTGAATTGTTGGCAGATCACGGCTTAACTACGCGGGAGGCCAGCGGCGCTACAATGAGAAATATTGTAACATCGCCGTTTGCCGGTTACCTGAGAACCCAGATTTTTGATGTTCGACCGGCCATGGAAACCTTTGCGCGTTTTTTTATGAGAAACCCCGAAACACAGCATTTACCAAGAAAGTTTAAATTGTCGTTTAGCGACAATGAAGAAGATTATGCCGTAAGCGGTATGCATGACATGGGCTTTATTGCTAAAATCGCCGACGGTAAACCAGGTTTTAAAGTTGTTATTGGAGGTTCACTTGGCTCGGTTCCTTTAACCGCCCGTGTATTTAAAGAATTTATACCCATTGAAGAGGCCCTGATCACAACCTATGGTCTTCTAAGGGCTTTTAATAAACACGGCGACCGTTCAAAACGATCTGAAGCGCGTCTAAAGTTTCAGCTAGATAAAATTGGTTTTGAAAAGTTTGTCAGTTATGTTCAAGATGAAATTGAGAACTTAAAAAAAGAAAACTTTGTTTTTCCTGAAGTAAAAGCAAAGTTTCACAGCAACGTTGATTTTAATTTCAGCAATCCATTCGATATTTCAAAAGAACCGGATTTGTTTAACTGGTATAAGCACAACGTTTTTGCAACTCCGAGAAAAAACGAATACATGGCAATGGTGAGAGTTCCGCTGGGAGATTTAAGTGTGGCAACTGCACGCGCTTTGGTTAAGCAGCACAACCAATGGCATACGCCCACAGACGGCGATTACATCACTCTTGCCGACAGTCAAAATCTTGTTTTAAAAGGGCTTGTGGTTAAAGAAGAGGATAAAAGAAAATTTTTTACGGAGGTTTATAACTTTTTAAAACAACACAAACTACATGGCCCGGGTCATCGAAATTTAAGCGATGTTGTGGCCTGCCTTGGTTCGGCAACTTGCTCCGCAGGAATCACCCATTCTCCTGGTTTGGGAAAAGAACTCACCAACAAATTTCAAGATGTATGGTTAAACGATGAACGATTTAAAGATTCATTAATTCATATCTCAGGTTGCGCTAATTCCTGCGCCAGACATCATCTGGCTACGCTTGGTTTTTCAGGGCGGTCTGAAACTGAGTTTTCAGAAAATCAGCAGGCACCTGCATACAACATTTATTTTGGAGGCGCCGCTCTTAAAAATGGAAATATAAAAATAGCCCGAAAAACTTCAGGTAAAATACTGGCTAAACGGGTTCCGCAGTTTATAGAGCGAGTCATGGAACAATTTAAAAAAAATGCAAATTCAGGCGAAAACTTTCAAGGTTATCTTGAAAGAATTTCTGATGACGAAATGAATTCAATTGTTGAAGAATTTAGTCTGAAAAACCGGCCTGCAATGCCCGAAGAAGAACTTGAATTTGACTGGGGTAAAGACACCCCCTATGTGATGGAATATGGCGAAGGGGAATGCAGTTAAATGCTGCGTGTGACAATCTTTACGCCAACGAAAAAACCTTCTATGTTTATAATGAAAGGAAAATAAAATGGATCATTTAAAAGAACTTGAAAGTGTCTCAGTGCATATACTTAGAGAAGCATATGCCAATTTTAAAAATCTGGGAATGTTGTGGTCGATCGGAAAAGACAGTACGGTATTAGTCTGGCTTGCCCGCAAAGCATTTTTAGGTCATGTACCCATTCCCCTGATTCATGTCGATACGTCGTTTAAAATACCTGAAATGATTGAATACCGTGATCGATTTACAAAAGAGTGGAAATTAAATATGATTGTTGGGCAAAACAAGGAAGCTCTGGCCAATAAACTAACGTTTCCCGACGGGACCGTTGATCGAACTACCTGCTGCCGTTATTTAAAGACCCAGGGTCTTAAAGACACTCTCAGCGGCGAAGGCGAACGGGTTCGATATAATCATGAAAAACATCATTATGAACCGGATAAATCACGTACTCCATTTACAGCGGTGATTGTCGGCGTACGCGCAGATGAAGAAGGTTCACGCTCTAAAGAACGATATTTTTCTCCGCGCGATAAAGACAGCGAATGGAATGTCGGCGAACAACCACCTGAATTCTGGAATCAGTTTAAAACAGATTTTGCCCCCGGTACCAACATTCGAATTCATCCGCTTCTTGACTGGACAGAATTAAACATTTGGGAATACATCGAACGCGAAAAAATTCCAACAGTTTCTTTGTATTATAATCAGGGCGAAGGCAGACGATATCGTTCTCTGGGCTGCTATCCTTGCACTTCGCCGGTTGAATCTAAATCAACCACCGTTTCAGAAATTATTGAAGAATTAAAATCCGGCAAGTTTGCCAATATTGCAGAACGCGCCGGAAGGGCTCAAGACCAGGAAGGCGGCGGACTTGAGACTTTAAGAAAAGAAGGATACATGTAAAATGGACAAGAATGAAAAAATGAACATTGTGATTGTTGGGCATGTAGATCATGGCAAAAGTACAATCATTGGCCGACTGCTGGCTGACACGGATTCTTTGCCGACAGGAAAACTGGAGTCCGTTAAAGAAAACTGCCTGAGAAATTCAAAGCCATTTGAATATGCTTTTTTACTCGATGCATTAAAAGACGAACAGGCTCAGGGAATCACCATTGATGCCGCCCGCGTTTTTTTTAAAACCAAACGAAGGCACTATATTATTTTAGATGCTCCGGGACATATCGAGTTTCTTCGCAACATGATTACGGGCGCCGCCCGCGCAGAAGCAGCGCTTCTGGTCATTGATGCAGGCGAGGGAGTACAGGAAAATTCTCGAAGACACGGCTATATGCTGTCTTTACTTGGAATCACCCAGATCGTTGTACTCATCAATAAAATGGATTTAATTAAATATTCAGAAGAAAAGTACAATGCGATTGTCAAAGAATACAGTGATTTTCTTTCCGAAGCTAAAATTAAACCCAAGGCGTTTATTCCCGTAAGCGGAATGCAGGGCGACAACATCTGCGAAAATCGCGAAAACATGAAATGGTATAAAGGCGACAGCGTTTTACAGGAGCTTGATAAATTTGAAAAACAAAAACCGCTTACCGAATTGGCCTTTCGTATGCCCGTGCAGGATGTTTATAAATTTACAGCCTATGGCGACAGCCGTCGAATTGTCGCCGGTACCATCGAAAGCGGGTCTATTTCAATCGGCGATGAAGTGATTTTTTACCCCAGCGGAAAAAAAAGTACGGTTAAAACCATAGAAGCTTTTAATGAAAAACCGGAGACAAAGTTAACAGCAGGCCGCGCGGCTGCATATACCTTAAATGAACAGATTTACATTACGCGGGGCGAGGTTGCTGTTAAAAATTCAGAGACCCCTCCGCGAATGACAACTCGAATTCTGGTCAGTATTTTCTGGCTCGGCAAGCGGCCGATGGAAAAAAATAAAGAATATTTTATTAAACTGGGAACCACAAAGGTCAGCGCCCAACTTGAAGACATTCACCGAATTGTGGATGCGTCAAACCTTCAATATACCCGAAAAGAACAAATTGAAAATCATGACGTTGGCGAATGTATTTTAAAACTCAAAAAACCCATTGCCTTTGATATTGCAGAAGAAATTGCAGCCATGGGACGATTTGTCATCATTGACAATTTTGAAATCAGCGGCGGCGGAATCATTCGCGAAAATCTTCCTGATCAGCAAACCTGGGCAAGAAATCTGGTTCAAAAAAGAAACTTTCAGTGGGTAAAAAGCAAAATCACATGCGGAGAAAGAGCCGACCGCTACAATCAAAAAGCGGCTCTTCTTCTGGTCACCAGCGATCATGAGGTTGAATTAAACGACTTTGGAAAACTTCTTGAAAAGTCATTGTTTGATGACGGAAAATTTGTATACTACATCGGTTTTGAAAGCATCACCAGTGGACTTGATGCGGACATCAGCAATGCGGCAACGCCAACCGAAGGGAGAAGAGAACACCTTCGCCGTCTTGGCGAACTCATTCACATTCTTCTGGATTCGGGAATGATCGTAATATCTACGGTTGAGTTTCTTTCAAAAGACGACATAGGTTTAATTGAAACCATCGTGAACCCGGACTTTGTCGAGGTCATCGCTTTTGTTGAAGGCGAAGATCTTGAATTTGATCCCGACTTGACCATCAAACCCGACGATTCATTTGAAAATGCCTACAGCCGTTTAAAACAAATTTTACGAAGCAGGGGAATCATTTACAGTCCCTGGGGATAATTTTTTAATTTTAAACAACTGGAGAAGGGGCGTAGCACGCCCCTACGGTCGGCAAAGAAGCCAAAGGCTTCAAGCCGCCCCTACCCCACGCAAAATTTTCCAGAAAAGAAGTTTGCAAATGGATCCGTTGCAGGGAACAAAATTTACATTTTATAATTTGAAATGTAATATTTAGTCTGTTTTTTGAACATGATATTTTAAACAAATAAATAACGTTTTATATATGAAAACATCATTTATATATACTAAATGATTCATTTACATATATAAATCCATAGTTTCATATATAAAATCGATAAGTTTATAATCGAAATCATCATTTTAAAAACAAAGTTATTAATTTACATATATAAAATGGTAACTTGCAATACTAAAAGATTGTTTTCTAATTGCAAATTGATGATTTCTAATTATAAAATATAAATTTAAAATATAATTTAAAATTTGCACAGCACCCATTTACGGGATAAAAATACAGAGCGATTAATGCGCAGGTATTCGAACAGTTAGATGATAATAGATACAATTTATTATCTAAAGAAGAATGATTTGTATTAAAGATATAAAGGATTGACAAAATATATCCATAAACAGATATTTTTCAGAATAGGCTATTATGTGTAAAATACGAAACTACTTTATACTTTATTTTGTTTTAATGATTATGGAAGTACCATTATGGGCTCAAAATAACGATACTGATCAAAAACAAGAAAAGGAGAAGAAAAAATCAATTCTTTTATTTATTACACCACCTATTATAGGTTATGGTACAATAACGGGTCTGGTGTATAATTTTACTCCTTTCGGTATTGAAATTCCCGTTTCAAAACTTATTGGGCTTAGATTAGAGTCCTATTTACTTTATTATTCAAGGCCAATAGCTAATGGAACCCTGAGTGCGATCAAACCAGAACGTTCAACAGCAATACAGGGTGTTAGTCTCTCGATAATTTTACCTTTCTATTTTAATACAAATAAAGAAAATGACATCTATAATGGTTTTTACATTGCCCCATACGCTGCTCCTGTAATAGGTTTTGCTAATCATATAATTCAATTCGGTGTGGGAGCAGCAACGGGTTATGCTTGGAACCTTAATAGTAACTGGCATTTCAATGTCGGGCTTGCTTTAGGGTATGACTTTACAAAAAATACAATGCTTGGTGGCCTGGATTTAAACATGGGTTATTGGTTATAATGTGACTACAGTGGATTCTGTATTTAGAAAATTTGTACAAATTAAAAACAAACAGGGGTTTTATGTTTTATATCTTAATCAACGTTATGTTCTTGTAAATTCAAAGTCCATTAACCCGGATGAAAGAAGTTCTATTATTTTTGAATATCTTATGATGGATGATAGTTATTCAGATACGATTAATCTCACATCTGTTTTTCTATTGCAAAAGATGGACAACCAAAATCGATTTATATGGTCAAGTTCGGGCAGGCTTTATGATGATCATCTCGTTCTTGGAAATCCGGTTTATCAAATTGATGTAAAAAAAAATCAGGGAAAAGCCCCTGAATGGAAAAGAGGCGTTCTTGAAAGCGATGGTGAAGATGGTTACAAAATCAATACCAATAAGAAAACTATTAAGGCAGAAGATTCGAAAATAGAGAATGTTTCTATCTTTGCATTGAACCTCAATGATTATTTTCATATGTATTATTGGGCAGACAAAACAGGTGCTCCCGAAAAAAACTTGATTTTATTAATTATTCTGTTCACTCTTTTCTTTTACATTATTGTGCCAGCCTTTTTAATGGGTATTTCTTTGCATAATGTTCAACGATATGAAAAAAGATCTTAAACCCAACGAACCTGCTTGCGTCTTCCAGTTCCCTGCGAAAAGAATTTTGGCACACTCTACAGACACGATTCTTAAGGGTATACGGCCGCATGGATGTGGAGCTGTGGTGCAAGCAATTTATTTGGGATTTATGTCATGTGTTCATAGACAAACTCCAGCATGGAGTTTGAAAAGCTTAAACCCTCTGTTGTTATTTCAAAACCTGATTTATTAAATACAATCCATTTTTTATTTGAAAATTCATTGAGCATGTTTTGCCATAAACGATATTCTCTATAACTTAAATATTTTCGAAACAGGGCATTGCCTTGATGAGATTTTAACCGAAGAGCCGTTATGAATAAATCAGGTATTGTCATGGCTTTTTCAATAGCCACAGAATTTTCTATTGGTTCAGACAAGTATTTTTTAATATTTGATACCGTACGAAATCTTAAATGATTGAGAAAAGAATGTCCTGAAGTACCCAGGCTAAGGTAAGGCCGGTATTTCCAAACGGCTCTGTTGTGAAGGCATGAAAAACCTTCGCGTGCAAAATTTGAAATTTCATATTGAAAAAATCCATTGGCAGGCAAATATTCCCAGATCATTTTTTGATGCTTGTATTGTCTTGATTCAGAAATATTTTTATCAGAACCCTGTTCACCGTTTGCTGGATCATGCAATACGTTGTTTTCCATGGTAAGCGCATAGGCAGAGATATGTTTCGCCTGGTGGTCGATAATGTATTTTAGTGATTCCAAAATATCCTGTTCTTTTTGGCCCGGTATGCCATAAATTAAATCGGCGCTCCAGTTAGCAATGGGGCCATTTGCCAAAACATCCATGGCCTTTACAATGATGTCTTTATTGCTGATTCTTCCGAGAATTTGTAAAAGACGATCATTTAAACTTTGAACCCCCATGGATATTCGGTTTATTCCTGAGGAATGAATATCATTTACGTATTGTTTTGAAATCGTTTCAGGGTTTGCTTCAATGCTGATTTCAATTTTTTTTGCGGTTTGCGGCAAATTGTTTGCAATGTAGTGAATTAATTTTTCAATAAAAGATGCCGATGCCAGAGACGGCGTGCCGCCTCCAAAATAAATGCTGTTGAGCGCATAATTATTTTGAAGGTAGCCTGATTTAAATTTAAATTCCTCGATCAGGCGGTTATAATAAGTATCCCAGAAATTTTGTGTCAGATCGGATTCTTTAATTGAATAAAAATCACAATAACCGCATAACGTTGAACATACCGGAATATGTATATAAACACCCAATGAGGTTAGCGCTCCCATGATTGGAATTTAAAAGCGCCCCGAAGGGCGCATTAGAATTTAGTAATGAACAAATGAAAATATTTTTTCAGTTGGAAGCTTTAAACGTTCCCTGCCCTGTAAAAAATCAAGTTCAATTATGAAAGCAACACAGGCAACTTCACCGCCGGCTTTTTTAATTAAATTAATTGCCGCTTTTGCTGTTCCGCCGGTAGCCAGTAAGTCGTCAATGATGGCAACTCTGGCGCCCTTTTTGATGGCATCGGTATGAATTTCAATTGTATCAGAACCATACTCAAGCTCATACGTTTCACGATGAGTTGTAAAAGGAAGTTTGCCTGGTTTACGAATAGGTACAAATCCTTTATTTAATTTATGTGAAAGCGCCGAACCAAAAATAAAACCGCGCGATTCAATTCCTGCAATTACATCACAGCCGCCAGCCGCTTCAACAGAAAGGGCATACCACTCGATCACCTTTTTAAAAGCCTCTGCATCGGCAAGAACCGGAGTGATGTCTTTAAATTGAATTCCCTCTTTTGGAAAGTCGGGAATGTTTCGAATCAAGTTTTCAATATATTTCATTTGTTTTCCTTTTAAATTTAAAATGTTGATCAGGTTTATTACGAACGGCTGAAAAATCTTTAAAGTTATTTTTTCTTTAGATTCGGCCATGCATTTTCAATAGAATAACCATTATCAAGATCTATAACCTCATAGTAATTCATTTGATAGACGAGCAATAAGTTTTTTATGCGAAAATGAGCATGGCTGAATTTTTCTTTTAAGAATTTTTCATCGCGATTTACAACTGTGATCAAGTATTGACGTGAATTTAAAATAAAACAATGCCCAAAATCTTTTATAAGAAGATTGATCTCTTCGCGTACATTTTCAATAATTTCGTTTACCATATAATCGCCGGCAATTTTAATATATTTTTTAAGCGGTTCAATTTCTATAAGCGAATAAAACAATTGATGATTATTTTTTTTTGCCCTTGAAGCTGTGATGCGAAGAACGTTGTTTAATTCAGGAAGGTAATTGTATTCATGAATTGTTGAATATAAATCCAAATCTGTAAAGTAATATCTTGAGAAAAATTTTTCAAGCTGATTTATGGCATCAGTTTGAATTTGCATTTCTTGAGCAATGACTCCAAATATATATTTTTTAGAATCACTTGTTTTCAAGCGCAGTTCCATGTGGAACAATCCTTCTTTTATAAAGACAGGATATGTTTCCATATTATTTTTTTCATTTAATCGATGCAAATAGTTCTTAAGGAGCAATCGAATTTCGTTGTGGAAATAACCCTCATTAAATAAAAAACTGTCGTTTTCAACGTTGTACAAAAAAATAGAAAGAAGACCGTGCTCTATGGTTTTATAAAGGGCAATTTTTGCGATATCATCATATTGAATTACATCTCGAGGGTTTGATATTTTTTGATTATAGTATTCAATCAATTCGTGTTGAATTTCTGGCGATAATCCTGCAGTTTGTAAATACACCACATTCGAAGTATTTTGATTTTCGCTCAATTCCGTATTTATTTGTGTTTTAACCATTTTGAGACCTTTCAATAGCTGATTTTATTCATATAGACCGGCTTTGTAACTGCTTCGTATAAAATAACCGGACTCAACATGCTTGATACCCATTTTAATTGCCGAATCTTTAATGTTCAAGAAAAAATCATCAGAGTAGTGTTTGACAACACTGGTTTGATGTTTGCCGGGCTGCAAATATTGACCAATGGTCAAGATATGAATTCCTGAATTTTTTAAATCTTTTATGGTCATAAGTATTTCTTCTTCAGTTTCGCCGAGACCGACCATAAACCCGCTCTTTACTTTTATTTTCGGATAATGTAGTGCATAATGTTGAAGAACTTTTAAGCTTTTTTCATAAGAAGCCTGCGGCCGTATTTCATCAGACAATCGTTTAACTGTTTCTAAATTATGAGCAATGACTTTTGGGGAGGCTTTTGCTATTATATCGAGCAGGTATTTTTTAACATGAAAATCAGGTATTAAAAGTTCAACGCCGATATTCATGTGATTTAATTCCTCACAAATTTCATGAAAATGTAAAGCGAGACTTTCGGCATCATCATCACGATTGACCGAAGTGATTACGGCAAATTGCAAATCCAGTGTTTTAACAGCTTCAAGAATTTCATTTTTTTCGATATCTTTAAACGCAGAGATGGGATCAGATTTTCCGTGCTGTACATTGCAAAACAAACAATTTCTTGTACAGTATTTACCGCCAATTAAAAAAGTCGCTGTTTTAAGCTGCGAACACTCCAGACGATTCGGGCATAACGATTCTTCACATACAGTATGAACGCCCTTCCATTTTAAAAGGGTATCAGGGTTATGAAAATTCCAGGTTATTCTTTTTTTTGTAGTTATCATTTTATATAGTTTTTTGCGTGGGGTGATGCAGGTACCGCGAACCTGCATCAGGGGCGCGCTACGCCCCTTTTATTATTTTAAAATCTTATAATCATTTATTATACATTTTTAGCTGTTTGATAGGCCTCTTCAAGAATTCGAGATATGTTTGAGCCAGACATGTCGTTGCCAATGATGCCCAACCCTTGAATATCATTTGAAATTTCTTTTTCAATTTGTCGAACAGAATTTTTCCAGGTTGTATAATGGTTGTCAAGAAGGGGGCCTTGAGATTCGTTTCGAAAAACTTTTGACCAGAGCGGTTTTGCCGTCAATGAATAAACTTTTTCAAAATCAACATTTTGTATATCAATCAGTTCCTGGTCGCTAAAGAGCGAAAGGTCGCCAGGTATAATGGTACGAGTGACAAATTGATTTAATTTTTCAATTTCTTTGTTGATGGAATTTATATAAAATGTTCCGCTGATCGTTAACTTTTCTTTTCGAGGGGCAAAAAATCCAAGCCCGGCGCGATTAAAGTCTTTAAAATTATAGGCGCTGTAAACGTAAGAAACCGGTCGGTATTTTAACTCGGCTAATTTGATAGAAAGTTCTTTATGTAAACCTTTTAATAATGCAGATTGTTCATGGGCATTGATAGTTGAAATTACTTTATCAAACGGGCCAAATTTACTTTTTCGGGAATGTAACGTAAATTCGTTCTTGTGATGACTGATGTCGTGTATTTTGGCAAACTCAATGTGGCAATCTTTACTTTTAAGGTCTTCAGAGAGGTCGTCAAATATTTTTGAAAGTCCGCCTTTGTAGTAATAAATACCCGGTGTAAAAGATGTCAATGATTCTTTTTGCCAGTATGTTTTTTTTTCTGAGTTGAATTTCTGAAGGGTCTCTTTTAAACCAAGGCCTTTTTTTAATTCATCATATAGTTCACTGTAAGCTGAGCGAAAATTAAGGTTTTCAGCTTCTGTATAAAAAATGTTCCGCGCAAATGAAGACCCCTGGTTTTCTGCATAGGTCATGCCATAGGTTGATTTTAAAAAATCAAAAAAGGACAGGGTGTCCCATAAGGATACTTTTTTTTTCATTGCAAAAATTGACGACATGCCGCTGGATAAAAATGAAAAAATACCGTTTTCATATTCCATAAAACCTGAGGGTGCTTTTTGGTAATACGTGTCTTTTAAGACATAGGCTTTTTCATCTTTGCAAAGTAATAAATTTTCGGAGTTTATTTTTGAAAGAGCATGCTGCAAAACGGGGTTTTCAAGCAATAAAAAGGCGGGACCTTTTTCAAGTAATACACCCTGATGTTCTTCTGTTGAAATTTGCCCCCCTTTTTTATCGGCTTCAAAAATGGTTACCTGGGCATCCGGATTAAATTGTTTTATGTACCAGGCGCTCATGAGACCTGAAAGCCCTGCGCCAATAATTGCAACTTTTTTCATATATGCTGTGATTTAACGTTAATGTGCTTTGTAAATAGAAATATGTTTTGAATTTGCCCGTCAGCCGATTATCAATTGTTTTTTACATGATGATTTATTTATAAATTACCAGGAATTGACGGTGATTTTGGCGTTTAAAGTTTTACTGTTAAAAGTCGGCGCAGCTATGGCCGTATTTGCCGTGGTGCCGTCAGACTGGTACATTTTTATTTTATGAATGGTGTTGTCTGAAAAAATCGGTCCATGCGTTGCAATCGGGTAGACCGTTGCTCCTAGAAAATATGCTTTGGTTGCCACAGTGGAGTCTAATTGAAACAATACATTTTGCGGTGTCTGCCAGTTGGTAGAATTAAATGCCAGATACTTGTTGCCAAGACTTGTGTTGGCTACCAAGGCAAAACTATTTGTCGACGTTGCTGAAGACGCAATCGCAAAATTTGCCACATTGGTTACATCGGTTGCCGAAAAACTAAAATATACAGGGTTAACGATCGGGCATGTCAGGCTAACCGAAAAACTGATAAACGGATCAGGGTGGCCGTTTGTAAAGTTAAGCGTCATGTCAAGGCTGCCGGGCGCCAAAGAAACGTTGGTGTCGCTGCTTACTGCAACATTTAAATTTGTTCCGTAAACGACAGCGCGGGTACCTGTTGTTGTATAGCGCGCAAATCTTGTTTCTGCAGGGTTTGATGAGGTTACGTCTCCTGATTTAATTGTAAATGGCTGGTCGGCATCGAGGGTACAATCGCTGAGACCTGTGACCGTAACGGTTTGGTAAGTAGAATAATTAGTGTCAGAAAAAACCAGGCTTGTTTTATCAATGGAAACTTCGCCGGGTTTATCGACGATCAGCGGTACGGTTATATTGGTAGATGGCGCGATAGGGCATGAAATATTGACTTTGAAAAAAGCAACGGTACCCAACTCTGACGTGATTAAATCAGAATTTTGAAAAAAAACAATGTTTGGCAAATTATCTGTGCTATCTTTAACAGTTACGGGGATGTTTACATTTTCAATTTTGTTGTATGTAGAATCGGCGCTTGTGATCGAAACGGTTCCAACAGAAACGCTTTGTGTGCCGTCGCTTAAACAATCTTGAACGCCCATGACACGAATGGTCTGCGGAGTTGCAAAATTTGACGGTGTAAAAGATAAAGAAGGAGGGTCAATGGTTAATTGAGAAGTATTGCTTGAAGCCAGTGTAATGACAACGTCGGCAGACGGCTGTTTGCGCAATTCCAGCGTGAAGGGTTTGGTTTCGCCTTCGGTTAATACAATGCTCGTTAGATTAAAATAAAGAGGGGAGTCGCCCCGAAAAATTGCATTCACTTCAAATGGAGCAGAGCAAGAAACATCGTCATTAATGCCAGAATCAGCAGCTTTACAAAAGTATTTTTGCGTATGGCCGCGATAAAAAAATTTTCCATTTAAAATTTTGCCCCAATGTTTAGTGAAAAATAAATGTTTGATGAAAAACTGTTTTTAAAAAATATATGCTCATATTCTGTCATGATTTCAGTCGTAAGCCATTCAAATAGCTGATAACCGATGATCAGTTGACCATGAAATGTAATTCCCGATAAACTATACGATATTTTTTTTATATCGGTAGTGCTTGAAGGCGCCTCGGCAGGATTACTTAAACCTGTAAAGTCCAACATCATCCAGTTTGTATAAAAACCGGCGCCTATACGCGGAAGCAAGTAAAAACTTTTTACAGTTAAAACTCGATAACCAATGCCTGCCGAAAATTGCAAAGCGTCGAGTCTGCCTGCAACAGTATTTTTTGTTTTATTGATCGGGGTATGCCCTTGTGCGGGAAAGTTTGCATTTGCCATACTGTATGCCGCATTTCCCCAGATCGCTGTATTTGGAAAAAACAGACCAATACGCATATAATCAAGTGAAAATTTAAAAGTAAGGCCAAAGTCATTTGGGTTTATGTTAAACGAAGTTCCACTTGGCAGCGGATCTTTTCGAGCCGCCGGAAAAGGAAAAGGCGAGATGTAGGCAGACGCTGTAATCTGGTTTCTACCTTGTATCGAGAGACTGCTCCATTCTTCTTTATTTGGTAAAACATCTTTTGCTGTTGCCGCAATGGTATCGGCAATTTTTTGAACGCTGTCCCAGATTCTGTTATCGGCGTAACCTTCTACTTCAAAGGCTTTTAATATTTTTTTATCGGCCATACCAAGTATGTGTATTTTAGCAATGATTTTATTGTTTTGAATGGTATAACCCCCTCCAATCACAACGTCTTGCCTTCCTAAAAGACCCAACTGCATACCAATGGTGGGTGTATGAAAACTGTCTTCAAAAAAGAAGTTTGCTTTGGCCAGGGCTTTCCAGTCTTTTTCGGAGAACTCTTGAAAAACAAATGTCTTTTTTAGAGTTTTAATCACAGCTTCTGTAATGGAGGGTTCGAGATAAGCATAATTTGGATCGCCAGATACATTTTTAATATCCATAACCAGTACTCTTGGTTCTGAAATGGAATACACAGCGTTAGAAAATCCAATAAAAATTATTATGTATAATATTTTTTGTTTCACCGTTAGCATAATTTTGATTTTACAATCTGCCGTCAAGTATTATCGTGTCACATAAAGGTGTATGATGTTTAGAATGACGAGTTATTTATTAAAAACAAGGTTGGCTGCCACTTGTATGTCAATACTTGTTCTTGTTAGTTGCAGTTCGCCGTTTAAAATAACGGCCTTGTTTAAAGGCGATGCCTCATTGATCGTCAGCGTAAAATCACTGGATTTAACCGAAGGCGGTACTCCCGGTGCGTTTAACGTTTCACTGGCGTCTAAGCCAACTTCCCCTGTGTCGATTGCTTTTTTGGTAAGCGACCTGGCAGAAGCAAGAATTTCACCGCAAAATCTTACATTTACCTCTGATGATTTTTCAACGCCGCAAACCATTACAGTTTACCCTCTTATGGACTGCAAAACAGACGGTACAAAAAACATCACCATTAAAACCACACAGGTTATTTCAGGAGACCCTCTTTTTCAATCGACAATCAATCCGTTATTATACGCAGAGGTGGCCGTTTCTGTAAAAGACAACGTAAGCAGAATTCCACAGTTAATGATTCAGTCAAACAATTCTGTTTTAACAACCGGCGAAGATGCAAAGGTAGATAAATTTCTGGTATCATTGAGCTGCCCACCTGCTACGGGTGAAGTAGTAACGGTAAATCTGGCCTCAACAAATACCAATGAAGGTGTGGTGGATGTTTCATCGGCAGGTCTTGACAAAAATAATTACAGCATGGGGGCATTGGTTACAGTAACCGGTCAGCCCGATTGTATCTTGAATGAACCCGACATCAATTACACCGTTACAGCCAATTCAATTTCATCGCTTGGCGCCGGCTCTTTATTTAATAATCTTTCTACTTCCATTGGAGCAGTAAATAAAAACGTAAATTTGGTGCCCCAGTTACTGCTTTTAAATTCTTACGGTCAGTTAAACCGAGGCGCCGGCAGTTATAATAATTTTCAGGTAATGCTTTCGTGTGCGCCGCCAACCGGCACCATGACGATGTCGACAACCTTGACTGGTTTGACAGCTCCCGTGCTATGGAGCCCTTTTGGCCCCCCCGCAGGAAATTATATATTTAATACGACTAACTGGAAAACGCCGGTGGATGTGATTGTCCAGGTAACCAATGACAATGATGGGGCATATAGCATCAATTTGACCTCCGATCAGCCGGCCACGTATTCTCCTCTTGCGATCAATGTCGCCGATTCGGGAATGCGAAAGTTAAATATCAACGTAACCGGCTCTACGGGTTTGCTTACGATTAAAAACGGAACCGATACATTTCAAATCAACGGGGTGCAAACCTATACGATAAATTACCCTACCAATACGGCATATCAGTTTTACGTAAGCGCTAACCCAGCCGGTCAGGTATGCGCTTTTAAAGAAAAGCAATTTGGGACTTTTGGTACGACGACGATGACGTTGAATATCAATTGCGTAAACGGACAAATGGTGGGTGGTCGTTTTCAGGCATTGGCGCCCGCGCCGCTGGACTATCGGTTGTATCAGGGGAAAGTGGCGACGTATTTTAGCACAGCTGTTGGTGATCAACCTGAGGGAGTTGCAATTGCGGGCGGTAACTTGTATTATGTCAACCGCAGCACGCATCAAATTTTTAAATGTACTGCCGTAAACTCATGTGCGATTTTTGCCGGATCGGGAACTGCTGGTACAAGTGATGGCGCAAGTACGGTAGCGACGTTTTATACTCCCCGTGGAATGGTCAGCGATGGCACAAACCTCTATGTTACCCAGCGAGGAGATATTTCTGTTTTCGGGACTACCAGCCCAGACGATGCTATTCGTAAAATTGATTCCGCCGGTAATGTAACAACGCTGCTCAATTCAGGCTTAAAAGATTCGGAAGGATTGGCCCTTGCAGGCAATACGCTCTATATTTCAAACAGATTCGACCATACTATTAAAACACTTGATTTGTCTACAGGAAATTTGGTTACCATAGCCGGCACCACTGGCGTAAGCGGATCAACCGATAGTACACAAGGCACATCCGCAACCTTTAACGAACCCATTGGACTGACCATATTGAACGGTATCTTGTATGTTACAGAGTTTAGCGGCCATAAAATCAGGGGAATTAATTTAAATGATCCCAACCATGGCGTAAGCACTTTGGCGGGTACTGGCGTTGCGGGTTTTCAAGATGGTTTGGCATCTCAGGCGAAGTTCAATGGGCCTACTGGCATGACCACAGATGGAACCGATCTTTATGTTATTGATTACTTGATGCCAAGGATTCGGAAAATCAAAATGAGTAGAACACCTGGAAGCACAAACCATATTGTTTCAACCCTGGCGGGGGATGGTGTAGTTTATACCACTCCGGTAGCAGGTACAGGTATTCTTGCTCGTTTTAATAGCCCGCTGTATATCACGACCGATGGTCGCACACTGTATGTTACTGATGCAATGGGAGGCGTAGTCAACAAGATCACCGACAACGGCCTCGTTGGCTACTGGCCTCTTGCGGGCAATGCGAATGATTATAATAGTGATAATCCAACCGCAGCGCCGGGTAACATAATCAATGGAACTTCGACGGCATGGCCGACGTTGACGGCGTCATCGGGTCGATTTGGAAACGATTCAGCGTATAGTTTTAATGGAGCGCAATATATTTCTGCGCTCCAGAACGCAGCCTATACCTCAAATACGATTACGGTCGCAGCGTGGATTAAACCTTCGAGCCTGCCAGCGGCCGGAGCGGTTTATTCTATTGTCGATAAACGTGACAATGGTGTTGCACCATGGAATGGTTGGACACTGGAACTATTCAATAGCGCTTCGGGACAAACGATAGTATGGAATTGTAATAACGGCGGAGGCGCTGCAAACTTCACGGTGGATACAACCAAATGGACCCACGTGGCAGCGGTACAGTCGGGTACAGCGATTAAGCTCTATGCCAATGGAAAATTGCTCAGCTCGGCCAATACGTGCGTGGGTCCTACTGATTCTAATTTACCCTTGCTCATAGGTAAACGGTCAGATGGCAATTTCTTTCAGGGGGCCATCTCCGACGTCCGCATCTACGCCCGCGCCCTGGGCGAAGGGGAGATCAATGAACTTGCGCAGGATGCCGACCCGACTCTGGTGGGGCAGAGCTACAACACAGGCGCGACGGGGTTGTTGAGTCATTATAGTTTTGATGCCTCTGGCGCAACACCATCGCTTTTAGACAGCGGGTCGTTGAACTATCCGCTGACAAATAGCACTGCACCGGCAACCACCGCCACCGGTAAAGATGGGGATGCCAATGGGGCATTTGGTTTCAGTGGAACCAGTCAATATTTATCTACAGGGGCACTTGTTTCCGATGGGCTTTCTGTTGGTTCTTCTATGACAGTCTCTGTCTGGGTAAATCCGACAGCCCTGCCTCCAACAAATATGATATATGGAATAGTTGATCGCCATACTAGCCAACAGAAAGGAGGATACGTACTCCAATTATGGAATAACGGTGGGACACAGTATATATACTGGACTCCCAATTTTTGGAATAATTCTTGTACCGCAACTTATACTTTACCTCTGAATGCATGGACTCATATAGCTGTTTCTCTCAATGGAACAACTTCAACCATGTATGTTAATGGAAAAACTGTTGCATTAGCAGGCGATTGCGCGGCCTTGAGTGTTGAAACCGGAAATCCGCCTATCAACATCGGCTACCGCCCAGATCCTAACGACCCAGGACATTTCCCCGGCAAAATCGACGATGTGCGCATCTACAACAACGCCCTCACCGCTGCGCAAGTGCGCCAACTTGCTGTGCAGGTTCCCACGGGTCTTGTGGCCCGGTATGATTTTACCGGCGATGCCAATGATGTAAGCGGATGGGGGAATAATGCCGGTAGTGCTACAGCCACCGCAACAACAGACCGTTTTACCCAGGCATCCTCAGCATATAATTTTGCTAAAGCAAGCAATCAATCTATTGTCGTTCCCCATACGCAAATATTAAATCCTCAAGGAAGCATAACCTTGAGCGCCTGGGTAAAGCCAGCAGCATATCCTGCATCTGGCCAAACGAATTTTATTGTTGGTAAAGATATATATGGCTCCTCGGGCTATGGTTTGGAACTCTATAACAATGCCGGGACTCAGGAAATTGTTTGGGTTACGCCAGGTGGCTCAGGGCCACATTATGCCTTTACTTTGCCACTCAATGTTTGGTCACAGCTTTCCGTTACCCAAACAGGAACCACTATAATACTTTATGTAAATGGTGCAGCAATTCAAGCTACAACAGCAACAGCAGGCACAGGCGTTGCATTGAATCCAACCACAACCCAAAATTTTGTCATTGGTAATGACTCGGTCGCAGCGGGATATTTTGATGGAGCTATCGACGACGTGCGGGTGTATAACCGCGTGCTTACACAGGGCGAAATACAGGCACTGGTGCAGCAACCCAACAAGAGAATTTTTGTAACGACATCTACGTATACTGGCGACTTAAGAACAGCCGGCGCAGGAACCGGTATTGCAGGAGCCGATGCAAAATGTATGGCTGATGCAAATCATCCTGATGCTGCTCAGACTCTTGCCAACAGGCGGCTCTACAAAGCAATGCTGGTCGATGGCACGAACCGCCAAGCCTGCACGACGGCCAATTGTGCGACGCCTCCAGGGAATCTTGGAATTGCAGAAAATATCGACTGGGTGCTGCGGCCGAACGTTACTTATACTCGTGCTGACGGAATAACTCCTGTGTTTACGGCGGACTGGAATGGGGTATATCAGATAGGCTCAGCAGCTGGAAGCGGATTTGTAAATTCCATTTCTGGCGGACAGTTTTTTTCCGGGATGCGAACAGACTGGGTAACCAATTCGACCAACAGTTGTACCGCGTGGACAGTTACTTCTGGAAGTGCAGCAATGGGCAATGGGTCGCTAACGCTATTGGATACAAATAATTCTTGGAATCCCATTGGATCCATAAATGGAAACGGATGCAACACGGCATTTCCAATTGCCTGTGTCGAACAATAAATAACGTCTTGGTTGCAGGAGGCACCCCAGATGGCGGAACAACACTCTTAAACACCGCCGAAATTTTTCAGTGATCGTCGATTCAATTTGATTTCCATTAGCGGGCGGTTTAAACCGCCCGCTAATGGAAATCAAATTGAAATCAAATTTTGAGGCTTTTGTCTTAACCGGCAATCGGCGGTTGTATCGAAGGGTCGGCCGCAATCAAGGGGCAGACTTGCCCCTTTTTATTTAAAGTAATTTTCCCAGCGCTGTGATCAATCCGGCCTGGGCGAGCAAAAGCCCTGCGACCCATTTGATGGTTTCCGATTTTGACTGGGCAATATCAGCCTTTAACTCTAATTTTGCTTTTTCTACTTTTGATTCAACCTCTGCTTTAATCTCTAGTTTTGTTTTTTCAAGATCGTTCTTTAACATTAGTTCTGTGTTTTTAAGATCAATTTTTGTAGCCAGTTGATCTGTAACCAGATTCCCGATAATATCGGCAACCTCCCGCGCCTGGGCTTCAAAACTTTTGGCCTTTTTGAGCCGCTCATAAATATGAAGTGTGTTGACATGCATCTCTGTATTCATATTAATATAATCCAGTAAAAAGTCAATTTTTTTCAGGAGGGAGGTATTTTTTTAATAAAGAACACCTTGGCTCTTCTCATGGAACGAGGGGTTTAATAAGTCTTGGTTGCAGGACGCACCCCAGATGGGGGAGTCGATTCAATTTGATTTCCATTAGCGGGCGGTTTAAACCGCCCGCTAATGGAAATCAAATTGAAATCAAAAAATATTTACCCCATACCGTAAAAAAATATCAAAATCCCGTATTATAATCCGGAGGCATTATTATATGTTAAAAAAAGGTCGGTCATATTACCATTTGGATTATCATTTGATTTTTAGCACCCGTCACAGGGCGCCTTTAATCAATCATAATAAGTTGTTCATTATTCGCGATATCTGCGGGCAGATCGCCGATGAGATGGATTTTAAAATTTATATTTTAAATGGCTATCTGGACCATGTGCATCTTCTTCTTACCATCCCGCCAAAACTGGCCATTGCCAATGTTGTCAAAATAATTAAAGGAAGAACCTCTCATGCCTTGCCTGATTTTTACTGGCAGAAAGGGTATGGTGTTTTTGTAGTTGAAAGAGAATCATTCCGGAGGATTTTTGCATACATAAAGGATCAGGAGAATCATCACAGAAATGAAGGTGATTATGAAGATGAATTGAATAATTTGGCGTCGTAATATACTCAACACACTTCGGCGGGCTCGATGCATGAGGTCACCAACATTGGTCGTTTTTCCGTGATCATTTTTCACTTGACCCTGCACTTTTTTCTGCAAAAGTGCAAAAAATTGATTATTTTGGCTATACATGGATATGACAGTATATATACCATTTGTAATTCTGGGGGCAGTAATTGCGGCAATGCTTTTTGTATTGTACTTACTGCAGAAAAAAGACCATAAAGAAATGCAGGACTACCTTCATCGCTGGCAAATTGAAAGCGACAAGAACGATAAAAATGCTCAGAGAATCCTGGATGAGATTCAACAAACCCAAAAGAAAATTGATAAAACCAACAATGATAATTCGA
>JAOUFY010000043.1 GCA_029857955.1 Spirochaetia bacterium | reverse complement strand
CATTAAGAGAAATTGCGAAAAGGTTAAACCAAGAAAAAAACCCGGGGAAAAACGGGGGGAGATGGCAGGCAAATACAGTGAAGAAGATTTTCGATCGGGTAAATTTTTCCTGAGAAAATGTGATATTTAATAATTCATAGAAAATATTCAAACAATATTGACTTTTTTATTTGCTCGGAATAAATGCCAATGAATCTCTTTAATGAAAGAACCGAACACGAGGTAAAGAGCGCACAGTAGATTTGAAAATATTGGGTATTATAACAATTCAAAAAGTACATGGATGTACTTTTTGTTAAATTTGAAATATCTGATCTGATGTCCAGATTAAGCAAACAGTTGGTTCATAATTTCTTAAAACAATTAATTTACGCTTTGTCTCTCGGTCGGTTGTTGAAGAACTGCCGCCTTTTGGATGACTATGCCAAGTACCAACATATGTTAGCATGCAATTAGTTTTAGATTCTATTGACTTAATTTTTGATTTAAGTCCTTTCGTCCCTAATTCAAAATATGTAGGAGTACAAATACTATCTTCCGGAGCAGGTAAAATATTTGTAATTATAATTGTATTAGTCAAATATGATATATGTCCAATTAAAACACCGCCTATTTCATTTGGACTTTCAGATAGTGATATGGAATTCATTTCATCCTCAACACTTTTCAAAAGGCGTACATTAATATTTGAAGAACTAATTTTGGGAACAATAAATAATGGCGGGCATTTTTTAACAATCCAGTTAATATTTATATTGTTTGAAACATTCCCTATAAAGATATTATCGTAATCAGATAAACCATTAATCATAATTTCTTGAATTTTGCTAGACATTGCAGCAGCGGATAAAGAAATAATTGAGTCTTCACATATTGTTGTATAACTACCGCAGCCTTGACCAATGCTTGAATAAACAGCTTTATTGTTAAACAAACTTGCTTGCAGGGTTTTATTGGTTAAAGCTTCAGAATACACAACTGCCATTAAATCGTCAATATTTGGGTTGGAAGAACTATCAGAAATTAGCATTAAAGATAATTGACCATTATTATACAGAGCTGTATGAATTATGGGTACATCAATAGGAGTAAGATTTAAAAATTGTCTTATAGATAAATTTGCAGTTGAATCTATTATGATATCACATGATGGTAAGTCCTTGAAAATATCTACTATGTTTTCTATATAAAAATGAGAATTAATTCCAATATCTAAAAAGTTTTTATGTAAAAGTTCAGATTTGCTTGTGAAAAAACCATGGTCAGTCAAGGCATGTCGAGAATTATTATGCGGTGAAAAAGCTGAATAGTCTACTAAAAAAAACTCATTACAACCATTTCTAGCTAAATGCAAAGCTATCTTAGAACCTAGTGAGCCACAACCAAGTTGCATTATTTTATTATTATTACTTTTAATTCCCGAAAATTTCTGTAAAAGTCTTGGATTCGATTCGTTTATACTTTGGAGAATAAAAACTTTAGATGTTGGATATACATTTTTTTTTCTTTTGTGTAATTCAATTTCAAGCGCAAAGTTGAATATTTCAAGTTGCGAATCATCATTTATTAAATTAAATGGACGTTTGACAATAAATATAATAAATAAAAATGGTTTACTGTACTTCGTGATGTGCTCATTTACTGTTGTTTGAAACTCATCGATATAGCATGATTTAGCAAATTCGCAAAGCCCTGCAAAATTATTGATAGGTTCACAAATATATTTGTCTACGATTTTGTCTGCATCAGATAGAAAAACGAAAAGATCCGCTGTATCTTTGTCATCATTAATAATTTTTTGCTTTGGGACTAAACTAAATACTGATTCTTTTTTTTTGTAATGAAACTTTTTATATTTAATTTTAGAAATATAGATATTATTATTAAAAGGAAAGGCCTTTAAAGCATCTTTATTATATATAATTTTCCCACCAACGTCATCTGTCCTCATAGGCTCCCACCCCTGCATTGAGTTTATAAGGTCATCAGCGGCAGCTTTTTCGAGCCAATCAGATACTTGATCTAATATATGATCGAACCATTTGGGTTGTTGCAATAATTCATCAAGTGAACCCTCGTAAACACATGGATTAACTTTAGTGGTCGATGGATTTATATGAGGAAAATTACGAGGAAAATCATGTCTTAAGTATATTTTGGGTGCAATAATTGGGAATTTATCGTTAAATTCAAATGTGACAATTTCAACTTTTTTAACACCTTTTTTTGTAGCGCCCTCTATATCAAACTTGCCTGGCAAGTTTACATTGAAATACACATCTAATAAGTAAATATTATTTAACTCATGAATTTCGGATACATTTTTTACTGCTGGATGTTCTATTGCAAATTGTTTTGCTTTTACGATCCAGATTGGAAATTTATTTTCCATGAGGAAAAGCTTGGCCAGTAGCTGCCGAAGATGCTGAGCTTATTTTTGACTTTGAAGGTCGGGATTTTTCCTGAGGCCCACTGCTAGTTAAGTTTATTGTTATCGGTTCAAGATTTGTTTTATTGGGATATTCACCAGTACATAAAAAATGAGATTTATCAATAATCGTTAAATATTCTTCTTTGGCTGCATGAGACGGAGGGTCATTTTCATCATCTAAAATGGCTTTACTACTAGAAATAATAAAACCACCTGATTTTGATTGGGAGAGAGCACTTTTGGCATTATCACAAACTTTGGGATCTTCATTCTGACTGTAACTGTCATACGACAATGAATGCCATGAACAATGATGTGGACATTGCAAAATATCATATTCTAATATATTAGTATCGGATTTAAATTTTTCCCATAGTGTATCCCACGTAAATACTTCGGCATCGCCCGCAATTAGAACTTTATTTATATAGTTATTTTCTGTTATTTCCAATTGTAATATAACACTTGCACGATTAGACTTTTTGTAATCTTCCTCTTCCTCATCTTCTTGCTGTGGCAATGGCCCTAATAAGTTTATTTTACATTTGCCGGCAAGGTCTAACCCATTCACGACAGTAAATGAAGTATCTAACTCCCTTACTATGTCACCCAAATTATCTGTATTACCCTCTGGATCACTACATAGAATTTGTACTCGATTACCTGCTTCTTGAATTTTCCCTTCATCTTCATAGAGCTTAACACGTCTTTTCATTTCTTTATTGTATGCTTTTGCATCTGGACATAAAGAATTTGAGGAACTTTCACGTTTCCAAAAAGTAGAGGAACCCCACATTTCATTTATTACAATTTTCATTAGGTCATCTGATTCATCATCAGGATATTTATATTCATCTAAGCTACCCAAGTAAAAATTATTTTCTAAACCTTTGATATGATCTGCATCATTATGTGTAAGTAAAAATGCATCAATAAATGGCCGACCCTCGGAATCCTTGTTTAGGAAATCATGTAATAAAGGAACAACATCAATTATTTCTTCATTACTATCTGAATTTCTGATATGAATATCAATTAAAATAGTAGTTTCTTTCTGATTATTCAACTTAAGCAAAATCATGGAACCGTTATCAACGGGAAAAAAAGTGATTGTGGATGCAGACATTAGTGTTTACCTTTTTTACTAATAGCAGTATGTATGCGTTTAGTAATATAATTTGATTGTTTAATATACGAATATACGAAAAGAGACATAAAAGTCAATAACATTATTATTTTGTTAGTGGATTTGCACAAATTGTAATATCTACTTAAAAATAAATATAACCAAAAAATAAAAATACATACAAACAAAGATGATAATGTTCTATACATATTATTAACTTCTGAAAATAATTCGAGCATAGAATCTTTTTTACTCGCCTTAATATAGTCAGAATAATCAGCAAATTTTAATAGATTAAATATTTTCAATACAGGTTCGATAACTAAAGATCCAACTCTACTTATCACTAAGCCTATAAAATAATATAAAAATACACCAATAAATATATTGTCCTGGAGTAGATTTATTGAAAATAATATTTTGGTTAGATATACAAATAATATACCAGGGAATAAAAAATTAAAAATGTTATATGATGATATTTTTTTAATAAGCTCCGACATTAGATTTTAATAGGGAATATAACTTTATCATTTTGTAAAGAAATAAACACGCTGAGCCAGGGATGGCGAACCTACTTTATAATACCCAATATTTTCAAATCTACTGAGCGCTCTTTACCTCGTGTTCGGTTCTTTCATTAAAGAGATTCATTGGCATTTATTCCGAGCAAATAAAAAAGTCAATATTGTTTGAATATTTTCTATGAATTATTAAATATCACATTTTCTCAGGAAAAATTTACCCGATCGAAAATCTTCTTCACTGTATTCGCCTGCCATCTCCCCCCGTTTTTCCCCGGGTTTTTTTCTTGGTTTAACCTTTTCGCAATTTCTCTTAATGAAATATTCTCAGTTTTCCATCTTTGAATTTTTCTTATTATTTGCTGCTCTCCCTTATCTTTTATCAGCCGCCGATTTTCGACCTTATACCCATAGGGAATTTGCCCCTTTATGGGATCGCCCACTGGTTCCGCCGCCCTGAGTATTCCTTCTTTGATTTGATCTAATTTTCCCGGGGAAAATTTTCTAAATTTGCCGTGGTAAAGACAAAAATCCTCGCTGCCCACCAGAACCAAAAGCCGGGGGTTCGCCGCCTTTAATTTTCGGGGAGCATACGAAAAGGCGTGCGATTGCACGCCTTTTTTATTTAAACCGACCAGGATTCGAACCTGGGACAAGGCAGGATTGTTTTTCTGAGGCAAGATTGGTAAACGAACATCGGTTCGCAACCGAAGCCCGTATTGGGCGAAGGTTATGAGCTCGTGTTCTAGCGGTATACGAGCGTTGTCCTGGTCGGGGAGCAAATTGAAAAGCCCGCTGTCTGCCTTTGGCAGACTCAGTGATTGCGGGCTTTTGTTTTATATAGCCGACAAGGATTCGAACCTGGGACAAGGCAGGATTGTTTTTCTGAGGCAAGATTGGTAAACGAACATCGGTTCGCTAGCGAGCGAAACTGGTATTTTTTAAACATAATAGTTTCAAAACAAAACTTCAAAGAATTTAAATCAAGCGAGCTTTTCTTGAAATGACGAAGTCATTTTTGTGCTGGTCGGGGAGCAATAACCAAGGCATCCGGTTGGATGCCTTGGTTTATATCTTCAGGTTGATTATCTTTTAGACGCGACACGGTGGTCGAAAATCCAGCATAAGTTTCATCTTTCACAGGAAGCAGGTTCGCAACCGAACGGTGGAAAAGGTCATATACCTTTGAAGAGAGGGAGGTTTGCGCCTCCCTCCTTATTCGTGTAAAAGAAATTAGAATTGACCGCGGGATCAATTTCATTTTCCTAACAAAATGCGCCAATGGGTGTTTGCCATCATTGTTCTTTTATTGTTTTTTGTAGAAAATCTATTTTCAGAAAAGAGTTCCGAAGGATTGAGACAATCTCCTGCTCTTGAAATCACTTCTGATTTTACTTCGCGGGTTTTAGGAGACCTCATCCGCGTCTGCCAACCTTCGATAAACCCGCCCCTGAATGATGCCAAATGCAAGACCTTCCCTGCCGAGAGTGAAGCAAGAAAAGTGAGGTTTTTCACAGAGCCGGTCTGGATTTATTTAACCATAGTAAACACTACATCTTCAGAGCAGATTATGGTTCTGGAAAATAATCTTGCCATTACTACCCGCATGACGATTCTCGATTTAAGCGACACGAATGCAAAACTAAAGGAATCCGGCGACGGTGTCAGCGTAAAGTCGCGTGATTACAAGGCCGCGCTCCCCGCGTTTCAGATTATTTTCAAGGCGCAGGAAACGAAGACTTTGCGTATTTCATTACAATCGGATATTGACACGATGATGGATCTTAAATTGTACACAGACAAGAAGTATCTGGAAATAAAACAAGTAAGCGAGATTATACAAGCGGGATTTTACGGGCTCATGCTTGGAATGATTCTTTTTAATTTTATTTTGTTTTTGCGTTTGCGTTTGTCGATTTATTTGCTTTATGTCGGCTTGATTTCTTCATTAACTCTGATTTATCTTTCTCTTTATGGTCATGGTTTCGTATTTATCTGGCCAGATGCATTTCTTTTTCAAAAATTCAGTCACGACATTTTTAAAATTATTGTGTCATTTATAATAATCTTGTTTTTCAGTGATTTAATGTCCGTTTCCAAAAGAATGCCGCGGTTATATCGCGCTTCGCAGGTTGCTTCAATTGTCATAATTTCAACGGCATTGTTAATTCCTTTTTTGACTCCCAGATCTGTTTTTACTTTATCAAACCTGGTTGTGGGGATTGGTATTTTATATATGATTTGGATCACTGTACTTTCCCTGTTAAAAAAACTCCCCTTTAATATTTTTTATATCCTGGCGATGTTTTCCTTTGTTACGGGCGTTATCATTAACTTGCTTATGATTGCGGGCGTTATTCCCGGCAATAACTTTACATTTCACGCGATGCAGGCAGGTACAGCAATGGAGACAATATTCATTGCCATTGTGCTAGGAGACAGATTTGCCGCTATCGCCGATGAGAACCATGTTTTACAGACACAGCGCATTGAAGATAAAAAGCAAATCGCCCGGGATATTCATGACGTTCTGGGTACGGAGCTTTCGATGCACTTGCTGGAAATCGAAACCGGTCAAAAAAATGATTCTGTAATCCGGTTGGCCGCAGGGCTTAGAAAGACTGTGCAGAAAATGCGCGAGTTTTTATTTCTATTGCACACAGATACCAACCTGTCTTCAGAGTTGATACCAAATGTTCAGGAATTTTTGCGCCGACTCGAGTTTAATGCAAACATTCTGGTAAAAAAAGATTTCCAGGTATCTCATTCTCATATAAGTTTAACAGATGCTTATCATCTGGAACGCGCCATTGAAGAATCGATTTCGAATCTCGCGCGTCATGCAAAGGCCAATAATATTCATTTTAGACTGAAAATCGATCAACAATATGGTTTTTTTGCGCTTGCAGATGACGGTGTCGGATTTAACTTTGTAAAGAAAAATGATAACAGCTTGGGGATTGAAAGTTTACAATATCGCGCAGATCGCCTGAAAGGAAAGCTGCGTATATTTTCCGCTTTGAATAGAGGGACAATCGTCGCGTTGCGTTTTCGCATATAGTCTCGTACTGTAATTATATGCTTTACAAAATCGCAATTGTAGAAGATGCTCAGCCTATTGCCGCCAGTCTTGAAAAGATCATCGGAAACAGCGAAGATTTTGAGCACGTTTTGACCTGTACTTCCGGCGAGATCGCTTTAAAAAAAATCCCCGTTGTTAAACCGCAAATTTGCTTACTTGATTTAGGTCTGCCGGGCATCAGCGGTCTCGATTGCCTGCCGTTACTAAAGAAAAGTTTGCCGGATCTTAAAATTGTGATTTTTACTGTATTTGAAGATGGAGAAACTATTGTTCAGGCCATTCAAAAAGGAGCCGACGGATATCTTTTAAAAGACACTTTACCGGAATTACTTTTGGCTGAGTTGAGAGTAATTATGCTTGGCGGCGCTACCCTTACGTCGAGAGTTGCGCGAACAGTATCTCAGCTTTTTTCGCAGATCGTACCCGATAAAAAAATACAGACAGACATACTTTCCTCGCGGCAGGCAGAGATTCTCAATTACATTATTCTGGGTTTTACGTATGGCGAGATTGCGGCAGAGCTTGATATCAGCCCTCATACCGTCAGGCGTCATATTGAGAATATTTATCAAAACCTGCAGGTGAATTCCAAAGCAGAAGCGGTAAAATGGGGAGTTCAGTCTGGTTTCGGGAGAAAGAAAAAAGAAAACGGCTAACAGGGCGATCCTCCATAAGGGGGCTCGCCCATATTTGCTATTATTGCCTGGTTGCCAGGTAATTCCACGTCGGTGATGTACCTAACTCATTTTTGCAAGTACCCGTGTGGGTTGCCCCGACTGCTGTTCGCTGAAAGGCCGTAAATCCGACACGGTTATCTGCACTTCCGCCAGTTTGAAATGCAATAGTTCCATCTGCATTTGTAGAAAGAGTTCGCGTAGATGCGTTGTAATCAGGCCCGCCTTTTAATGCGTCTGTCGAAGCAATGGAAGATGCACTAAAATATGGCTGAGTACCAGCATAGAATACGCTGCCGTTTCCATCAATGGCCAGATTGACGCCGGCATTGGCATCAACAGCTAAAGCAGTTCCTGCATTGATGTGGGCTACCAGATAACGTTCATAGGTAGGTGTCCCTGATCCAAAGTAAGGTATTACAAGTGGCATCACACTGCAAATATCCTGTGCTGCAGTCGCGTCAGCCTTACAACCGCCCATTCCAGCAGATGCGTTAGCATCTGTCCAAACCGAATTGGTCAGATCAACCAGCAGGGTTAGATTTTGAGTTGAGCCTGCTGTTACGACAAACGGGGTTGTCATGGTAATGCTTTTTGTTGAACACGCCCAAGTTATGTCTGTAAAGGTGGCTGTGGTACCTGCGATCATACCGCCTGCTGCGTTAGTATCGGTAGAAAAAGGACCACCAGCTACAGCGGTTGCCGGCACAGTACCCATAACGGATATGCTTGTATTGGTCGTACCCGGGGTGCCGTCTGGGCAGGTGTACAGATTGATCGTCGTGTACGTTGCCGCTTCGATAGAAGCGTTCGCTGCAGCAGTTCCAATCGCGCTCAAAGCCGTCGGGTTAGCCACATCAACCATACAACTTGCAGAGGTTGTTCCCGCGCATTGATAAAGTACTTGCTCTCCGACCCCGCCCGCCTGGGTGATGGAAATTTTCATAATCGGATATTTATACCCTGTTGGCGTAAAACTTGCCTGCGATGCTCCTGCAAATGAAAGTGAAGGGATCCCTAAAAAGCCGCATAAAATTAAAAAGGATATCTTTTTCATATTATATTGCCTTCTGTAAAATGAGGTTTACAGTTCCCTTTGTTGTTGTCGCCGTAGTGGTGACTGGTTTTGTGCATTGCCAGATTCCAAATGCGGCGAAGGCAATGATAGTCACAGTAATAATTTTTTTCAGTTTCATGGTGTTCTCCTTAAGATTTTTCATTGATTGATGGATACCCCATAAATTAGATTTTGTCAATAGGGCATTTGCCCTATGATAAAGAGATTGTGCGTCAAGCGTTGTAAACCCGCTTTGATTACTGGCCTTGATTGCAGAGGGCAGAGACGCCGATACCAGAAGCTTCCCTTGAGAAAGAGTTTCACGCATAGCCATCATGGCTTCAGTTTTGTGGTATGGCAATGCGAATACTGACATGGCGATTCAACGCTCCCCTGACTGCTTTGAGCCGGGTTCCGCCATTTAACGAAACAAAAAGGGACGAAAAATACTACGTGTGCAAATATGAAATCCCGTAGGCAACGCAGATCTGTGTTGCCTACTCGACAAATGATAAGCCTTCCTTGATATTCTAAAATACCAGACATTTATAATCGCAAGGAATACTCCAAAATTTTCAATATATCAGATATTCCTGTTACCAAAAATCAAATGCACAATGCCAAATATTATTGTGCTGAAAATGACAAACATCTAAAAAAATTTAGAGCGCATCCCAAAACTTGGGCGCGCTCTTCAGGTGCAGAGATGTACCGGCATTTTTGTGTGCCGAGTGCAAAAAGTGTGCGTCTCAAAATCCATGGTACGCTGTTGTGACGCTCTCTAAGGTAAATTTAAAAAAATTTACAATGTGATACAACCTTGTTTTTGGTCATAAATGAAAATAAGGCAATTAGCGGGTACGGTGAAAGTGTTATTTTTTGCTGTTCTTTTGGCATTACCCGTTTCTTTTGGATTTACTTTATACTATTATATTAAAAGAGACTACGTCAATATGTTCCCTGGATTGGCAAGTTCCGTTCTTGAGGTCATTGTTTTATTTTTTATTAAAAATAAACCTGATAAATTGCAAGTACTAAGGCACATAATTTCTATAATTGTATCCATCGGACCCGTTAGTATTATGTTTAATGAAATTGAGAAGCCTGAAAAATTGATCTGGGTGGTTACTTATCCTTTGTACCTTTTTATTACGGAGGGATTTCGAACAGGAGTTATCTGGAATCTTTGTGTTTATATTTTGTTTTTATTTGCTTATTTGATCCATCCTTTTTATGTTCAAATACCCCACATTGAACCAGCGATCCTATTGGATTATTTTTTGGCAAATTTATTTGTTCTACTTGTATCCGGTTATTTTGCATTCAGGGTTGAAAAAGATTCGGAGGAAGTTGCCGATCAAACTCAAAAATTAAATAATATTTTGCAACAAATTAACCAGGACTTAAAATTTGCCTCTCGTCTGCAACAAAATGTTATTTTAAACCAGGCAAAGGAAGTTCCCGGGCTGGATATTGCCGTAGCCTATCAGGCATATTCACATGTAAGCGGTGATTTTTATGACATAACGGAATGCCAGCCAGGGTTGATTCGCATATTCATCGCCGATGTAACCGGTCATGGCCTTCAGGCAGCCCTCGTTACCATGACATTAAAAAGCGAATATGATTTTCTTAAGAATAAGAATATTGCAATGAATAACCTTATGGAGATCCTGAATAATTCATTTTGCGAAAAATTCCAAGTATCACATATTTTTGCAACGGCATTTTTAATTGAGATCGACTTGAAAAATTTATCTTTGGAATTTACTTCGGCAGGGCATCCTGCACAATTGTTATATGGCTCTTCCGGCCAAAATATGATCGATAAACTTTCAAATAGCGGAAAACCGCTGGGGATTACGTCTGGAAATACGTATAAAATCAACAGAATATCGATAAAGCCTGGTATGAGACTTTATCTTTTTACTGATGGTTTGACTGAATGTCACAATGAAATATTTGAAGAGTTTGGTGAAGATCGTTTAACGAAGGAAATTTTAAAAACAGTTTCTTTCGACGTAAAAAAACAAATTGCCGAAATCATGAATTCAGCAAGAGAATTTTCACACAATCAAGAAGTCTCGGATGATGTTTCGTGCATTATCGTTGAAATTAAACATTAAAAAGATGTGATTTTCAGCAGTTAGATATTTTGCAATTACCAGGTGTACTAAAAATATTGACCCTGATAATTGAGAACTTACCCGTTAGGGTAATCCAGGGGAATTATTGTTTACTGCTAATCCAGGTTCAGCAAAAGGGGGTGAGACGATGACAACACTTTTTGGCAAGATCGATAAAACAAATTATCTACAGGTTCTGCATAACGATGAACCAGGCGTCTTTAAATTTGAAAAAATATTTGACTCAAGTTTATTTGATGAATTATCCATTGTAACCTTTGTATCCTCTCCTCGTTTTTTCTTTGAAAAAGTAAAACCTTTTAAAAAGGTCACCCTGATTCTCGGAATCGAAGACAATGATTCCATCAGTAAATTTTATTTAGACCCCATTGCACAAAATGAGTTTTACAAGGATGCTGATGATGAAACCATATCAAGTATAAAAAATGGAGATTTAAAGATCTATTTTTCTCCTCTGAATACATCCGTTCATTCGAAATTGTATATTCTTAAAAACAATGCAAATGGTAATACAAGAATTGTTCTCGGTTCAGCGAATTTTACCGAGAATGCCATGTCGGGTAAAAGGCAATTTGAAGAGATTATCATTTACGACAATAGTCATAACGAAGCGCTGACAAGATTTTATGAAGAAAGATTTTTATATATACAAAATATATGCCTTGATTTTATTCCGGAAAGGTTCAAGAAAAAAATAAAAGACGGCTCTTCTTTTGTGAATATAAATCTTGGAGAAGAAGATTATATAGATGCCATAAAGGACAATGTAAAAAGAATCAGTCAGACAATTTCAATTTCAGAAGAAACAGCAAGAGAATTGGATATTCTCAAGAAAAACCTTCACGACAAGAAAGAAAATACTGAGAAAGAACTTGAAAGCGTTAACAGGGCAAAAACCATATTTGAAGCAGTGAGCAAAAACAAAAACGGAATTACAGCAATCATTACCCCATCCGAAGTCACAAGAAAAAAGGATACAATTATTGCCAAAACATTCAGCAGGGAATCAAAAAAAGAGTTCACGGATAAAAGAGCTTTTCTTCAATATAATCCAGGCTCAGAAAGTATTTTCAGGCATGATATGGCCAGCGGACACAGCACCGACTATGCTGTTAAAGCAGAACTTTCTGTGATAAAGGAAAAACTTGACCTGCTTGGCAGGTTCATCCATGCATATGATGAGTTTACAATTAACAATGTAAAAGAAACCAAGTTACGGATATTTGAATCAATTTTATATTCATTTGTTTCAGCCTATATCTGGAAACTAAGGGATGAGTATGCGCGCCTGGACAATAAAGATGAAGCCAGAGCCTCGGTGCCGGTGTTTTTACTTATAGCCGGTTTATCGCAATCGGGAAAAACCCATTTAATCAAGTTTATCAGTAAAATAATCGGGAATAACGGCCAGTATTATCATTATACCAGACAGAGCAAACTTTCGTCGCTTGAACATATCAATCCCCAGATAATCGACAACTTTCTATATGAAGAGAACCTGACTCCTGTATTTGTCGATGAAATAACAAAAGAATATTTCAGTTCGCAGAGTTCTGCTTCGAGCAATTATATGGGTGAAGATTATGTGAAAAAAATCGCCAATACACGAGAGGGAATGTTCCCAGTGGTTATAGCCACAAGCAATACCGATTTTTCAGCCAATGCCCAGGTAATGAGAAGAATATATTATATACAGCTTAATAACCCTTTTGACCAGGAGCGGAAATCAGAAACAGCAAAATATTTTAATGATATTTATGACTCTTTTGGAACGGAGCTTTTTCAGGACTTTCAGCTTAGAATTTCGCAAAAGTTTATGGAAGGTTTAACGCTTGATCAGGAGGATTTTCTAAACATCGGCAGGTCGGTATTTCTGGATTATTTTAATGAAACAGGAATTCAGATTCCACAGTGGTTTTCCCTAAGCCGAATTGATGACTATTATCTGCGCGGTAAACAACTTTGGGAGAGATTGTACCGAATGAAAAGCAAAGGATTCAAGGAAGATAAATCAAGTAATGAAATTACAATTGATGACGATATTGTATTCGGCAATAAATTATCGGTAAACAAAGAAAAACGGGAATGCCTTCAGTATCTCTCCTCGGGCATTGTTAAAGAAGATAAAGGTCTGGTTGTTTTAAACAGAAAAAAGTTTTTCTCTTTTATCGATAAAAAGCAGGGTATCGCTTCTATTTTTAGCCGCTGATATAAACTCTTGTTAGAAATTTAACATTTATTGCCAACCAACACTTGGCAGTCTGGAGCCTGACAGATTCTTTATTGAAGTATATAATTTGGAGAAAAATATTGTATTTTGCTTAATCATTGCAACCTTTATTTTAATGATTTATATCCAAAATTGTAAATCTGTTTGACAGTATGTAAAAGTTTAAATTTTAAAATTATGTCTTTACGAGTACCAGAGTCAAAGTTTGAGTTTATTGCCAATACTTCAAAAGAGTTTATGACTCTTATCAACAAGGGTTTTTTATATGAGGCGGCCAATAAATCATACTTGCAGGCTCATGGTTTAAAGTTAGAAAATGTTTTAGGAAAATCTGTTAAAGAAATCTGGGGAACGGAACTTTTTGAACAAATCATTAAACCCGCCATGATGGAAACTTTTAATGGTCATGAGATTGAATATGAATCCTGGTTTTCATTTCCCGCATTGGGTAAACGCTGTTTTGAAGTGCGGCAATATCCTTATCGGGATATTAAAGGTGAAATAACCCATGTTGTAGTGGTTTCACGTGATATCACCGATCGCAAGGAAGCTCAATTAAAATTGGCTCATCTTGCCTATCATGATGATCAAACCGGATTATGTAATAGAAAAAAGCTGCTGCTTGATTTGCCTGCTAAACTTGAAAATAAAAAACTGTATGGTATATTCAGTATTTATTTAAGCAATATAAAAAAAATTAACGACACCCTGGGCTATGAAGTCGGCGACAATATTATAGTAGAATCCGTTCAAAGGATGAAAGCCCTGGTTAAAAATGAAGAGGATATTGCCAGAATAGGCGGCAGTACATTTACTTTTATTCATGAATTAAAAGATAAACAACATGGTGAGATGATAGCAAAAGAAATACTTCGTTTATTTTCAAATCCCTATAAATTTACAAAATATGATTTTCGAAATACCTCCATGATCAATGCGAACATTGGCGTCAGTTATTATCCTGAACATGCGGGTGATCCGGATTTATTATTAAAGCGTAGCAATATCGCATTACATCAATCCATTGAACTTGGTCCTAATAACTTTAGTGTATATAGTTTTGAAATGGACGAACGCTTATCACGAAATCTGCAAATTGAAAAAAATTTATTAGAGGCTATCGAGAAAGATCAATTTATTTTGTATTATCAACCTAAAATAAATGTAAAAAAAGAAATCGTTGGCATGGAAGCTCTTATACGATGGCAACATCCTGAAGATGGCTTGATCTTACCGATAGATTTTATACCTGTTGCTGAAAAGACCGGCCTGATTGCGCCTATTGGCTACTGGGTAATAGAAGAAGCGGCAAGGTTCAATAAATATTTAAATGACAAGCTGAAGATTCAATTAAGAGTTTCTGTAAACCTGTCTCCATTTCAATTTGTAGATTCGCGGTTACTAAAAACACTTAAAGATATACTAAAAAATACCAAATTGTCTGCGAACTTGCTTGAGCTGGAAATTACAGAAAGCGGCACTATGGACAGTATTGATAAAAGCATTGAAATATTAAATGAAATGAAAAAACTCGGCGTAAAAATATCGATTGATGATTTTGGTACAGGTTTTTCGTCGCTTAGCAAGATTTCAACTTTTCCGATTGATACATTAAAGATTGATAAATCTTTTGTTGATGAAGTGCCAGGTAACGTTGATGCAATGATCACGGTTACATCAATTATTAATCTGGCGAGAAATTTGGGCTTTGACGTAGTTACAGAGGGCGTAGAGACTCAAGAACAATTTGACTATCTCGTAAGCGTGGGGTGTCGGGAAATACAGGGTTATTATTTCAGTAAACCGTTATCTGCAGAAGATTTTGAAAATAAAATAAATTTAAAATAATTAAATATTATGAAATTTTAATGATAAATAGTTCATTTGGTAAAAATCAGATAAACAAGATATCCTATATAAGAAATACCATAAAGACGCCCTGCCATTTTTCTATAATACGTTTCTTGCCAATGAACATAAACAAAAATAACAAAACACTTGCATATATTGTCATGGCAACGTCTGTATTGGAACTTGCATTAAAAGGTAATGGGCGGATAACGGAACTTGCGCCAAGGACCCAGAATATATTAAAAATATTCGAGCCGACAACGTTTCCTATGGCGATATCGGATTGTTTTTTATAGGCAGCTACAGCTGAAGTCGCCAATTCTGGCAATGATGTCCCAATGGCAACAACGGTTAATCCGATTAATGATTGACTGACGTGAAAAGATTCTGCAATTTTAACAGCGCCGTCAACGATCCATTTTCCACCAGTAACCAAACCTGCAAGACCTAGAAGGATATAAAGAATTGCTTTACTGTAACTGTAAATATTAATTGAATCTTCTTCTACGATATCTTCATCAGTTTTCGTAATTCCAAAAGTGTAATAAAAAAAGATAGAAAAAAAGCAAAGAAGGATAATTCCATCAATTCTGGTTAGCGCAGAAAAATCGGCTCCATCGATCAATTTGTCGCTGGCCAAAAATCCAAGTATAATAATTGCAAGAAGACTCAAAGGAATTTCTTTTGATACGGTATTTTTTTTGACAGTAATTGGATAAATTATGGAAGAAATTCCGAGAACCAGCAAGATGTTGGCAATATTGCTTCCGAGAATATTCCCTATGGCAATTTCACTTTTACCTTGAAAAGCTGCATAAATATTTACAATAAATTCCGGTGCAGAGGTTCCAAAAGCAACGATCGTTAAGCCAATGACAATACTTGATATATTTAATTTTTTAGCAATGGATGCGGAACCATCAACTAAAAAATCAGCTCCCTTGATTAAAATTATAAATCCAATTATAAAAAGTATGTAAGTAAGCATTTATTGATTTTCCTTTAAATTGGTTTTAATAAGCATATAAATTAATACAACAGCAAAAAGTAATAGTTCATATTGTAAAGCCCGTAAGTTTAAAAGAAATTGTTCTTTTATTAAAAAAAGATATCCAATGTAATCATCGTTGTACTCAGGGTGTTATTGATGAGCATTGAAAAACCTGAGATTTCATGGCAAAACCATGTGCCTTATTCCTTAATTTTTAAAGATATTTATTTTTCATCTGAAAATGGACTTAAAGAAACCATGCATGTGTTTATTAAGGGAAATGATTTAATTCATCGATGGAAAAATTTAAAAAATCCTGTGTTTACAATTATTGAAACAGGATTTGGTACAGGTTTAAATTTTTGTACAACAGCAAAAACATTTCTTGAAAATTCTCAAGGTTTAATTTTAAATTATATTTCAATTGAGAAATATCCATTGTCTCGGGATGATATTCAAAAAGCTCTTGGTATATTTCCTGAAATTAAAAATTTTTCTGAAAAGTTAATTTGCAATTACCCTGCAAGGACCAAGGGAATTCATAGGCTCAATATTGATAAACAAATTTGTTTAACATTGGTATTTGAAGATAGAATAAAAGCTCTTCAAGAATTGTATTTAAATGAAGGTGCAGATGCATGGTTTCTTGACGGGTTTAGCCCGTCGAAAAATGAAGAGATGTGGTCAGAAGATTTAATCTTGCAAATTGCTGAACATTCGAAAATAAATACGACTCTTTCAACATATACATGCGCAGGCCACGTTCGAAGAAAATTGCAGAGTTCAGGTTTTGATGTTACCAAAATGGATGGTTTTGGTAAAAAACGTCAGATGATCACAGCAAAAATGAACAATGAACCTGTTAGATCTTCTAAAAAATTGATTATTAAACCGTGGTATTATCTTCGTAATAAAAATTATAAAAATAAAAATATTACAATTATCGGGGCAGGGCTTTCTGGCTGTGCGGTGGCTGATGCCTTTGCGAAAAGAAACTGGAATGTAAGTTTAATTGATCAAAACAAAGACATTTGTTCTGAAGCCTCTGGAAATCCCCTGGGTATTTTTTTCCCCGTGATTCATAGAAAGCCAACATTTACTTCAAGATTTTCAACCATGAGCTATTTTTATTTGCTTCGTCATTTGAAGGTTCTTGTTAATGAAGGGTATCAAGATTTACTGCATCTCCATTTAAATGGATTACTGCAGGTTGTTGAAAATGCACGTGAGCTTGACCGATTTACAGGCGATACAGATAAAAACTGCCTTGATGAATTTTATAGATATTTTGATAAAGAGACATTGAAAAAAAAATTTAATCTGCAATCAGAGGGCGGTGTTTTTTTTAAAGATGCCGGATATCTTTCGCCGGCAGGTTTGTGCGAGGCCAATTTAAAACGTCATGAACAAAGCAATCCGATTAATCGAATTATGAATCACAAGGCGGGACGTTACAAAAGAGAGAGCGATTTCTGGGTGGTTTATGATGAGCACGACAAGGTCATTGCCAGATCAGAAGTTCTTGTTCTGGCCAATTCCTGGGCAATCAATGATTTTGATGATACGAAATGGTTAAAGCTTCAAAAAATTCGAGGTCAACTGGTTAAGCCTGAAATAAATATACAAGATTTTAATATTCCCGTATCGGCTAGGACATATATAATTCCAGACAAAGAAGGTATGATCATTGGCGCAACTCATGACCGTTTTGACGATGCAAAAGTACATTTTAAACAAAATCTGGAATTATTGCAAAACACCTATGAATATTTTCCTGATCTTGAACATATCATCCAGGATTTGTTTTTAAATAAATTCACTTGCGAAAATAAAAACGAGGCTGTTAAACGACTGTATTCGCGTGTCTCATTTCGTTCGGCTGCAGATGATCATTTTCCTGTCATAGGCCGTCTGCCAGCCGTTGAATATTATAATAAAATATTTAGCGATTTAAGAGATGGCGAAACAAATTACTATCATAAAAATGGTTATGCTGAACAGCCCCTTGCCTGGCGGGAAAATCTTTACTGCTTGACCGGTTGCGGCTCTCGTGGTATTTTATATTCTCAATATGGAGCAGAGCTAATTGCGTCGATGGCAAATTTTCCTTTTGGCGAGGTCTTACCTGTTGAAAAAGACATTTTTGAGGCGCTTAGTCCTGCCAGGTTTTTATTTCGTAAATTAAAGCAAAAGGTATTATAAGTATAGTGGTTTTTGTTGAAACAGGTCATGCATGGAACCTGAAAGAATTACTTTATGAGCTTTCTTTGTGTAAATTATTATTTTCAAGGTTGCCCATTGTTATTTATAGTCACTCACTGATTATGGAAAATCTAAAAAAAAATAAATCATTATCGATGAAGTTTATTGTGCCGATTGTATCGGCTATACCTTTGAGGCTGATTTCTCGATGCGCCGGGGGACTGGCAAATGTTCGAGCCGGAAAATTATTGCAGCCGATCATTCGTTTTTTTTCAAAAAAATACAACATTGAATTGTCCGAGGCGGAGTTACATATCCCCGACTTTAAAACATTTAATGAGTTTTTTGATCGCAAATTAAAAAAAAATTCCCGAACTGTTGATACTGGTTTGAAGTCGATCGTTTCGCCGGTTGACGGTACCATATTGTCTTTTGGAAGCTTAAAAGAAGGTTTGGTAATCGAGACAAAAGGCACCGGATCAAGGCTTGACGATCTTTTGTCGATGCCCGGATTTAAAAAACGGTTTATAGACGGCGATTTTCTTGTGATTTATCTATCGCCAAGAGATTATCACCGAATTCATTCTCCGCTAAACGCGAATATAATCGGTTACAGTCATATTCCAGGAAGACTTTACCCTGTGAATTCATTTGCCGTAAATAATATTGACAGGTTATTTTCAAAAAATGAACGTTTAATTACATACATGGAAACCGACAAAAATAAACTGTTTGCCCTTGTTAAGGTCGGCGCCACCAATGTTGGTTCCATTCGTGTAACGTATGATGAAACGTTGAAAACAAATAAAATATTTTCAAGAAAAAGCAAAGAAATTTTTATGAAAGGGATACCGGTTAAAAAAGGCGACGAGATTGCATGGTTTGAGCTGGGTTCTACGGTGATACTTTTGTTTGAAAAAAACATGGTACAACTTGGCAAGATTAATTCCGGCGATAGAGTTTTGATGGGTAAGGCAATTGCTGCGTTAAAGTAAATAACTTCACAAGGAATATAATATGGAAAAAAAAATAAGCATTATCGGGCTGGGTAAAATGGGCTCTGCCATTGCTAAAAATCTTGCTAAACACGGTTATGAGGTTTTTGGATATGATGTTGCCGAAGTCAAGTTTGGCAAGACAATTCATGTGTTAGAAAGTATGGGTGAATTGTTAAATAAAAATTTACCCTTGATTGTATCTGTAAAACCAGGTCACATACAGACTGTTCTTGAGAAAATTGTTGATAAACGTCTGGTAATATCAGTGGCTGCTGGTATATCTACAAAAAAATTAAAATCCTTCAGGTATACCGACGGCCCTACCATCAGGGTTATGCCAAATACTCCTTTTTTAATTAATGAGGGCATCAGCGCCTTATTTTCATGTCCCGATAGCAGCGATGAAGACAAGAACTTTGCTTTGGAAATATTTCAAAGCGGTGGCCAGGCTTTTTACATTTCAAATGAAGATATGATGCATGCCATTACGGGGTTATCAGGCTCTGGACCTGCTTTTGTTGAATTATTCATTCAGGCGATGGAAGACGCAGGGGTTTTAATGGGATTGCCCAGAGAAATGTCGCGACTGCTTGCGACACAGACGACAATTGGCGGCGGAAAACTGGTACAGAAGTCGGGAAGATCGCCCCAGGATTTAATTCATGACGTTACTTCGCCAGGAGGAACCACCATTTCAGGAATCCATGCGTTAAAGGATTTTTCATTTGAACGCGCCATTATACGCGCTGTAAAGAAAGCTGCGGAAAAATCCCGTCAGCTTTCCGGAGATGCCTGATGGGGTTGAATCCTGTCGAAAAAAATCTCATTGAATTGATCAAAGAGCGGTCAAAAACCCCGGATGGAATTCCCGGCCTGGGTATTGGCGACGATGCTGCATTTTTGCTCCTTTCTTCGATGGAAGAAAGCAAGTTAATTGTTTCTACGGATTCTGTTGTTGAAAATGTTCATTATAAAATTAACTGGTGCAGCTATTGCGATGTTGCCGTAAAACTTGTTGAACGCTCATCGTCAGATCTACTTGCCAAGGGGGGGCATCCGCACTGGGCATTGCTTAACATGAACATTAGCGAAAAATTTTCAAAAGATACAGTTGCCTTTACTCAATTTGTAGATGCCTTTTGTGAAAAATTAAAAGAACATAAAATAACCTTGATCGGTGGCGACATAACCAGATCGGCAACAAATACATTCACAATGACCGTTCTTGGTAATACATCGACTTTTGTTCGCAGAAAAAACGATGAGGTTGAAGCTGGCGATGCGGTGGTTCTGTGGGGCAGGGTTGGCGGAAGTTCCTATGCTCTGGATGAATTTTTAAACAGCCATAACCCCAGTGATGACACTGCTTCTTTTTATCGACGTCCCCTTGCATGTTGGAAAAACAACTGGTTAACAGAGCTTCATGTCAGAGCTTCCATGGATCAATCGGACAGTGTCATGGAAACCCTCGATACCCTTGCAAATGAAAACAGCATACATTTAAAAATTCAACTTGATTTAATTCCTCTATCAATGAAAGTACCTTTCATAAATAAAAATGAAATTGTAAAAAATATTTTAAAGGCTGCTGAAGATCTCGCTGTTTTTGCGATTGTTCCTTCTCATGAAATTAAAAATATCAATCGTTTTTCTGAAATTTGTATAATTGGCGAAGTCCTGGAAAAAATTGATCCGCAACAAAAATCAGGCAGAATATCTTATTTCTGGAAAAATGATACAATTGAAGTAGACGAAATTGAAAAAGACTTGTACCGGCATTTTTAATTGCCATACGAAATTACACATGGGGTGGGCAGGTATCGCGTACCTGCCCAGGGGCATAGCCCCATTAATTATTGAAAAATTTTGAAATGATTCATATACTATAAGTAGAAATTAAAAAGAGGCATGTTTTGGACGAGAGAATCATCATATTACCTATGGCAGATATATGGACCTTCGTTGGCATTGGCGTATTTCTGATATGCATGTTTTTTCTTTATGTTTTTGCGTACAATTATATTAAAAAAAGAGAATTTAAAGTTGCCCGATGGGGTATTTTAATGAATTTTCTTTTGAGGCATGATTTAAATACCAAAGAAGTTGAAATCATTCATGAACTTTATCAGTCGTTGAGCGTACAAACACAGGAAGAAATCATCACCAGTACGAAGCGATTTCATCGTTTATTAAGCGATTATTTAATTGAAAAATCGAATTTGGAAGTTGAAGAAAAAGTAATCATTCTTGAAAAACTATTTCCAACTTCAGAGCGTTTTCATGAAGTATATAGTCTGGAAGATCTCATAACCGGCGAAGTTTGCGCAGTTGAATCCAGTAATGGTCAGTCGGAGAATAAAACAGAAGATAAATTCATGGGTTTTGTCGTAAAAAAATCAATCAATGAATTGTTGATATCCATTGATGATTTTAATCCAGTGACGATTACAAAAGACAGCGCCGTTGGTGTCTACGTTTACAGGCCTCACATCGGCGGTTTTTTAATTTCTGGAACAATTCGACAGATGGGTCCGGATTTTATTATATTTCAATTTAATGGAAAAATTGAACAAAAAAGCGGTCATCATTTAATGGCAGAGATGAAAGCGGAAGCTGTTTTTAAACCATGGCCTTTACCTGAACCTGGAGATAAAAGCGCATCACATGAGATCAGGGGAATAACATATCTTTTTTCAGATCGGGCATTGGTTTTTTCTGCCGTAAATGAAGAAGATATACACTATTATTTAAATCATCATGATATGTGGTCAATTAAAGTAAAATTACCCGGCGGTTATGTATTTTCATGCCGAGGTACCATCAGTGTTTCAAAAAATTATGAAAAAATGTATATTTTCAGATTTCTGGATGCTTCAGAATCCTCCAGAAATATTTTATTCATTGATATTAAAGAGCATAAACCGGTAAACGAAAAAATTGGTTAATTAAATAAATATTTCAACTGGATTTTTTCAGCTAAATTCATAACATTTTACATATTTTCATATAATTGAGGTATAAAAAACTTTACAATACCGGAAAATATTTTAATTGTTTATTTAAGAATTTTCCCGATAATAAATCAGTGACATTTTATAAAAATATTTCAATCGTTAGATTTACGTTGATGTCATCAAGTACATTTGTGCGGTAATAAATGCCAAGAAAAAGAAAAAAGGTCGAAGAAAAAAGCGGAAGCGGCGAATCGGGCAGCGGTCGATGGATGTTAACCTACCTGGATATGGTGACATTATTGTTTGGAGTATTTGTACTTTTATATGCCCTGAAACAAGATAATCCAATAAAAGTCAGAATTGTTGAAGAGTCTATTCGACAGGCATTTTTAGGTCAGGGGATCGGTCACAAGGGCTTGCTTAGCGGAGGCTTAACCAGTTTTCAGGTAAAAAACAAGGACGGCAGACCGTATTTAGACGCCTACTCCAAAGCAACGGAATTGTTCAAGCCAGAAATAAAATCCAAAAACGTTAGAATAGAAGATCAAGAAAGAGGCGTAATTGTAAGTCTTGTCGGCGAAAATTATTTTCCATCGAGATCGGCAGAATTAACTGATGAAACAAAAATGGTTTTAACCAAGGTTGCCAAGTTAATTCGACATTTAAACTTATTTATTAGAATTGAAGGACATTCAGACGAAGTTCAGGTTTTAGGCGATACCTCAGATGAGCCGGTGTGGTTTTCGTCAGACTGGGAATTGGCAGGTCTTCGAGCAATTCATGTATTACGTTATCTTACCGAGATAGAAGACATTGAACCTGGCAAG
>JAOUFY010000042.1 GCA_029857955.1 Spirochaetia bacterium | reverse complement strand
AAGAAAAATGGCGGTTATATACCCGGAATAAGGCCAGGAACCCATACCGAACAATTTATTGACCGGATATTAAATAGAATTACGTTATCTGGCGCTATTTTTCTGGCTTTTATCGCCATATCACCAGATTTGATTATTAAACTTTGGGATCTACAAAAATACCAAAGCATGGCACATTTGTTCGGTGGAACTTCTCTTTTAATTATTGTAGGGGTTTCATTAGATACGTTGAAACAAATCGAATCACAACTTATTATGCGTCATTACGATGGTTTTATGGATAAGCAAAAACGTGCCGCAAAAAGACCAAAATTGATCAGATGAGCGAGTTATAACGTGATTCTGATTTTAATGGGTCCGCCTGGCGCGGGAAAAGGTACTCAATCTAAAACTTTAGTTGACACGTTGAGTATAATTCAAATTTCTACTGGTGAAATCTTACGTGATGCTGTAAATAGCGAAACCAGTCTTGGGCTGGAAGCTAAGCAATATTTGACACAAGGTAATCTCGTACCAGATGATTTAGTTATTAAAATAATTGAAGAAAGAATTATTCATTCTGATTGCAAGAATGGATTTATTTTAGATGGTTTTCCCAGAACAGTAGAGCAGGCAATTGCTCTGGAAAAGATTTTATCTGATAATGGTAGAAAACTGGACTCGGTAATATTTATAGATGTACCTGAAAAAGAGCTGATTACAAGATTGCTGAAAAGGGCTGAAATTGAAAACAGAGTAGATGATAATCTGGCTACAATTAAAAATAGACTTGATGTTTTTAAAAAAAAGTTAGAGGCATTGCTTGAATATTATAAACAGAAGGGTTTGCTGAAGTTTGTTGATGGAACTGGCGGTTCCGATGATGTAAGTAAGCGTATTTTTAAGGTACTTGGAAAGTAATATGGCTGTTCGGATTTATGCGAACAGTGAAATTGTAAAGATACAGAAAGCCGGTGAAATTGCCTACAATGCGCACATGCATTTGGTAAAATATCTTAAGGCTGGGGTATCAACATTACAGTTAAATGATGCTGCTAATGAGTATATTGAATCACGAGGTGCTAGTGCAGCTTTTTTTGGATTCCATGGTTACCCTGCCCATATATGTACTTCTGTGAATGATGTGGTTGTTCATGGAATACCTGGTAAAGATGTGATATTGAAAGACGGAGATATAATAGGTATTGATATTGGAGTAAAATATCAGGATTATTATGCAGATACAGCGTGGACATGGCCTATAGGTAATGTCTCTAATGAAAATAAAAAATTAATTGAGTATACTCAAAAAAGTTTATTTCAAGGAATTAAGGCTGCTGTTGCAGGTAATAGAGTAGGTGCAATTGGCGCAAGTGTTCAAGAAGTTGCCGAGAAAAATGGATTTTCTGTTGTAAGAAGCCTTGTTGGTCATGGAGTTGGAAAATCTATCCATGAAGAGCCTCAGGTGCCAAATTTCGGTAGAAAAAAAGATGGGGTTATACTAAAAAATGGTATGGTATTGGCTATTGAGCCAATGATAAATGCCGGTACATATGATGTTTTAACTGATAAGGATCAGTGGACGGTGCGAACCAGAGATGGTAAATGTAGTGCTCATTTTGAACACACAATTGCAATTACTTCAGAAGGGCCAAAGATTTGTACTTTACCTGAAAGAAGTGAAACAAATGTATTTATGATAATAGAGCAAAAATAGAGGGACAAAATTATGAAAGTCAGAGTTTCTGTAAAAAAAATATGTTCTGAGTGTCGGATAATTCGAAGAAAAGGTCGAGTTATGGTCATTTGTAAATCAAATGCGCGACATAAACAAAGGCAAAGGTAAGGTTATAATAATATGGCAAGGATTGCTGGAGTAGATTTACCAAGTAATAAAAGAATTGAAATTGCATTGACGTATATTTACGGTATAGGTCGAAGCAGATCAAGAACGATATTAAAATCTTCTAAAATTGATTTAAATAGACGAGTTCAAGATTTAAAAGAATCTGAAATTGGCGATTTAAAAGCAATTATAGAACAAAAGTATACAATTGAAGGTGACTTGAGAAGTCAGGTTACTATGCATATAAAAAGACTTATGGATATCGGATGCTATCGGGGAATTCGCCATAGACGCGGTTTACCAGTGCGTGGACAGAATACGAAAACAAATGCCAAGACAAGAAAAAAGAGAAAGGGTGGCGCCGCTCAAAAAGGTGTTAAGTAATGAGTAATGACAATAAAACCACTAAAAAAGATAATAAAAAGATCTATAAGGGACGCGCTTACATAAATGCATCTTTTAACAATACTATCATTACTATGACAGATATGGAAGGGAATTCAGTTGCCTGGGCTTCCGGCGGTACACTTGAGTTTAAAGGTTCACGTAAAGCTACGCCATATGCAGCACAGCTTGCAGCAAAAAATGTTCTGGATAAAGCTAGAGAAATGGGATTAGCAGAACTTGAAATATATGTAAAAGGTCCTGGAAGTGGAAGAGATTCGGCAATTAGAGCTCTTGCTACTTCAGGTGTTAAGGTTTCTTTAATAAAAGACATAACTCCGGTTCCACACAATGGTTGTAGACCACGTAAGCGAAGAAGAGTTTAAAATAGAGGTGTATTAATGGCTAGGTATACAGGTCCAGTTTGTAAATTATGTAGGCGAGAAGGTTTGAAATTATTTTTAAAAGGGCAGAAGTGTTTAACTGAAAAATGTACGTTCAATGAACGTAAAAATCCTCCTGGTCCGGTTCATGGTCGAAGAGGTAAACAAACCGGCTATGCAATTCAGTTAAGAGAAAAACAGAAGGTAAAACGAGTTTATGGAGTTCTTGAAACTCAATTTAGAAATTATTATGAAAAATCATTAAGAATGAAGGGAATAACAGGTGAAAACCTTTTAACTCTACTTGAACGACGTTTGGATAATACAATTTATCGAATGGGCGTGGCATCATCAAGAGCGCAAGCTCGTAATTTTATATCACATGGTCATATTTATATAAATGACCGGCGTGTTGATGTTGCATCTTTTCAAGTAAGAATCGGAGATAAAATCAGTTTATCCAAAAAAATATCTGCATCACCATTAATACCAAGTAATATTACAGTTGCAAGAGGCGTTGGCTTGGTCGCAGACTGGTTTGAACTTGCTGAAGATGGTCAATCAGCTGCAATCGTAAAATATCCTGTTCGAGAGAATATCGATATTCCAATTAAAGAGCAGGTTATAATTGAACACTACTCTAAATAATTTTATCAAAGAGGTAATTCTATGTCTACTGTAGATACTGGAGAAAGAAAATCTCCTAAAAACTTATTAAAGGGTTTAAAGCGACCCAAGGTGGTTGAATTCCACCATGTTGAAGCGAAAAGTAATTATGGTAAATTTGTAGCGGAACCATTTGAAAAAGGTTTTGGCGTAACCATTGGTAATGCGATTCGCAGAGTATTGATGTCTTATATTGAAGGTGTTGGTATTGTAGCGATTAAAATTGATGGCGTAAGTCATGAGTTTAGTACTTTACCCGGGGTTACTGAGGATGTTTCCCGTATAATTTTAAATCTTAAAAAAGTAAGAATTAAATATGACGGATTGGGTCCTGTTACGATTGAAGTTGATAAAAAAGGTCCAGGTTTGTTTCTTGCATCAGATCTTGGGGCAAATTCAGCTGTAGAGATAGTTAATCCAGAACTAGTGTTGGCTCATTTAGATGAAGAAGCGCATATTAAAATGACAGTTCAGGTTGATAAAGGAAGAGGCTATCTTCCTGCAGAGACCACCAAGAAAATGATTGATGAAGTTGGAGTTATTGCTGTTGATGCATTATTTTCACCAATTAATAAAGTAAATTTTGAAGTTGTTGAAACTCGAGTTGATCAAAGAACTGATTATGACAAATTGATACTTGAAGTATGGACAGATGATACAATATCACCTGAAGATGCAGTTGCATATGCTGCGAAAATTATTAAAGAACATTTAACGGTATTTATAAATTTTGAAGAAGAGACGTACGAAGAAGAAGAAGAATACGATGAAACTGATGAAAAAGTCAAACAAATTCTTTCTACACCTCTTGAAGATTATGAGTTTTCTGTAAGAACAATGGCTGTTTTAAAAAGTCTTGATATGCGCACTATGAAAGATTTAGTTGTAAAATATGAAGATGATTTGAGAAAAAGCAAGCACTATTCAGACAAAATATTGTTGCAGTTAAAAAGTAAATTAGCCGGCATGGGTCTAGCTTTCGGAATGCGAGATCTTGAGTAATATCAAAGAGGATAACGATGAATAAGAGAAATAAAGTAAAACATCTACATAAAAGCAGCGCACATCGTAGCGCAATGCTTTCAAATATGGTAACCAGTCTTTTTTACCATGAAAACATTCAAAGCACAGTTGCAAAAGCCAAAGTCGCCGGACAAGTTGCCGAGAAGTTAATTACACGTGCAAAAGGGAATTTAAATTCTGAAAAAAGTGAAGAAAAAATTCACAATATAAGACTCGTTTCCAGATTTATTAAAGATAAAGAAGTACTGAATAAATTGTTTAATGACATTGCGCCAAGGGTTGAAAAACGAAATGGCGGTTATACTCGTGTTGTGAAAATTGGAAGACGACGATCTGATAGTTCAGAAATGGCGGTATTGGAATTAGTTGATAAAAAGCCCTTGCCTTTAATTAAAGAAGAACGAAAAAAAAACAGAGAAGCAATTAAAGAAAAAAAAGTAAAAAAAGAAAAAACTGCAAAAGCATAAAGTAATAAAAGTCCGGGTGGTGGAATTGGTAGACACGCAAGCTTGAGGTGCTTGTGGGAGTAATCCCGTGGGGGTTCAAGTCCCCCCTCGGGCAAAGATTTGATCATAGACTGAACTCCATGTTTTGTTAAGACCGGAAGATACCAGGAAATTTTCAACGTTTTCAAATGGACACCAAAATAAATCTTCACCATTAATTTCAATATTTTTCAAATCATAAATACAATACGAAAATCTAATTTGATGATTGGTAATTGTATGTTTATCGCCGTTTACAAAATTATGTAATTTGTAATTTGAAAGAAAGTTATTATAAATATCTCCATGAGTACTGAAAAACTTTTCATCATTCATTTCAATGATCGATGGAAAACCAATATGATTTTTTAACAAATAAAAATCATTAAACTGATTTAAAAGAACCTTGCGGTTATTTATAAAAAAATACAATTTCCAATTTACAATTATTTTATTTTCAGGTCTGGTGATGAAAGGCAGCTTGTTAACAGAACTGTTTTTATAGGCAAGGCAATATTTTTGAACAAAACAGGTTAGGCATTGAGGATTTTTAACCTTGCAAATTTTTTGACCGAATTCCATCAACGCTTCATTTAAGTCTCCCGGATTTAAAATATTAAAATTAAACATTTTTAGAAGTATTAAATTTAACTGACTCAAAAATAAAGAATTTTTAATCTCAATTTCAATTTGAAATATTCTTGCGAAGATTCTTTTAATATTTCCGTCAATAACTGGAGTAAGTTTTCCAAAGCAAATACTTGCAATAGCTGAAGCCGTATATGGACCTATGGAAGGAATTTCTATAAGTTGATTATATTCAGATGGTATATCTTTATATTTACTTACAACATACTTTGCGCCTTTAAGTAAATTTCGAGCTCTATTATAATATCCCAGGCCTTTAAATGCAAAAAGAACTTCTTCTTCCCTGGCGGCAGCAAGTGAATTTAAATCGGGAAAATGCAAGAAAAAATTCTCCATTTTTTCCAATGCAGCACTCATCCGCGTTTGTTGAAGTATTGTTTCGCTGATCCATACACGATAGGGCGTTCTATTATTTCTAAAAGAATAGTTTTCACGATTCTTGTAAAACCACTCGAGTATAATATTTTTTAGAGCTTCAATTTTAGATAATTCTAAACTGTCCATAATTTAAACAACTAAAAACCAACAATTATCCAAGTACAGGTATCGGGCCTTCAAGGCTGCCAGTTCGAAACTGACGAATAAATTCATCAGTTGAATTAATGAAGTCTTCGGTGGGCAGAATATTTATAAGTCGACCCTCATGCAGCAAACCAATTTTGCTTGCTAATTTATAGGCAATTTTCATATCATGAGTGACCACAATGATCGCGCTTTTAAGCCGTTCTCTAATATCAATGATAAGGTCAGCAATAGCATCAGATAAAACTGGATCCAAACCTGCTGTCGGATCATCGAGCAGTAACATCGTAGGATCCATTGCAATTGCCCTGGCAATACCCGCTCGTTTTTGCATTCCACCGGATAATTCAGAAGGAAATTTGTTTTCTACATTCTTTAAGCCTGTACTTTTTAAAAGTTCAATGGCTTTTTCAAACATATCACTTTTTGAACTGTTTGTAAAACGTTGTAGCGCAAACATTACATTTTCAGCAATGGTTAAAGAATCAAATAGACCTGATTTTTGAAAAACATAACCAGTTTTACGAAAAATATTATTTTTTTCTTCTTTAGCAATTTTATTAATATCATGTCCAAAAACTTTTACATAACCTTCATTTGGTTTATATAGACCGACAACGGTTTTTAGCAGCATCGTTTTACCGCTTCCGTTTTTACCCAATAAAACTACGGTTTCATTACTATCTACATTTAAAGAGATTGAATTTAAAATATCAAAATTATTGATATTAAGAGAAATATTTTCAAGTTGAATTATCATTTTATTTATAAATTTTGTTAGTATAAAATATTCATCTATCTAAATTAATTATTAAATGACAAATTATTCAAGTTTATATTGAACTTCAACTTCTCCACGGTCAAGAGTATTGTTAAAATTGTCACGTTTTAAAAACTTTGCTTTTAATATTCCACTTCTAGCTAGAATATCCAATTTCGGATATCCTGAGGATTGTAATACCTCTGCATTTACTACATTACCAAGAGCGTCAACATCAATTATTAATCGAACAGAAGCCTGTATCCCCTGTTTTCTAAAATAAACGGGATATTCTATATCAGGCTGAAAAATAATTTTTCTGGAATATCCGGTTTTCCAGTTTATATCTTTGGATTCTCCACGACCTGTTGGAATTTTTGCTGTTTCTGATATTGAATTTTTATCGGAATGAGAAATATCTTTGCCGGATTCATCCCATTTCATATTATTTTTATTTTCGTTAACTGCTTTATTTTCTGACAAGTTCGCATTTTTTCTGTTAAATAAAATATTCTCATATTTATCGACAAAAGATTGATCTTGGGTATCAAAGCCGGAGCTGTTTTCTGTTTTATTTCCATTCATTAAACTTCCAGGATCAGCCTGCAGCAGGTTTTTTTTAATTTGAACATTTTTAGCTTTTTTAGACTGATCACGTAAATTACTTATACGCGTATAATTTTTAACACTCATTTCAACAGGAGTATTTATAATTTCAACTGTAAATTCTTCAACAATCGAATCGTTTGGCTTAATTAATAAACCTGTAATTAAAATTAAACCATGAAACAAAATTGAAATGATCAACGGATTTTTTATCTGTGGAGAAACATTCGAGAAAAAAATATATTTTCGTAATGTATTATTTGTTATTTCATAGGTATTCATAATTTTGTGCCATTACTTGTACAATCAGAGTTCATATAAACTCATGAAAAGTTTTTGTTTGGCATTTCTCTATAACTGAATTTTCATATACGAGACGTTTTGAAAAGTCAAATGTAAAAAATGATATACATGCCGATAGAATTTTAGATTAAGTACTAATGTTTGTTGAAAAAGATGATAAACGATGGGTATTGTTAATAGACGAACGGGATAATCAACTCGGATTAATAAATATTATAAGATTTTTAGATAATGTTAATAATGAAATAAACGCTGTACCAATTGAAAATCTCCAATTAGAAATAGATCTTTCACAATTACAGTCGGCTAATTCGGAATTGATAGCTGAATTTGTAATTTTACAAACCAGTCTTGTTCGATCAAATGGGCGTTTAAGCATCATTAATGCCAATCCAATGTTGAAAAGTACGTTTGATGTTGTCATGCTTGATAAGATTATAAGCATTCAATATCTTGGTAATGTTCAATCCGATTCATATGAATATGATGAAGAATCCGAGGAATGATTTTTTAATTGTAGCCCTTGATTTTGATAATATACAGAAAGTTAATGAGCTAATCGATCTAATTCCAGAAGTTAATTTTTACAAGGTCGGAATGGAATTATTTTATTCCACTGGGCCTGAAATTATAAAAATCATTAAAAATCAAGGTAAAAAGATATTTCTTGATTTAAAAATCAATGATATACCTAAAACAATAGAAAAAACAGTTCGAAAACTCGCTTCATATGATGTTGATTATCTAACAATTTTTTGTAATCAAGAAGGCATAATTGCCGCTCGCGAAGGAGCCGGCGCCTCAAATACCAAAATTTTAAATGTCACTGTGCTAACATCGCAAGAAGCATCTTCATCAGATGTTATTGTGCGCGCGAAAATGTCATTTTCAGCCGGCGCTGACGGCATCATTTGTTCAGGACGTGAAACAAAAGAAATTCGAAAAGAAATTCAAAATAATGAATTTATTATAGTTAACCCTGGCATACGCCTTATTTCTGGAAATGATGATCAGATTCGTACAGTAACTCCCGCAGAGGCAAAACAATACGGAGCTACAAATATCGTTGTGGGCCGTCCAATCACACAGTCAATAGAACCCAAAATGGCAGTATTGAATATACTGAAAAGCTGTGGTTTAGAATAGTATATCTTTTAATATTTGAATTTCTTTTGAATATTGATATTTTGGATAATCGGCTTTAATTTCCTCAACCAATTCTTTACTTACATAATAGATACTTCTTGAAAACGGCATTTTCTTGTAAGGGTCAATCCACTGAATGATATATCCCCTGTCCAGGTTCCATAAATAAAATCCTCTGTTGGTTTTATCGTCTAAAATTCCACCATTTCGCGTTCCATATTTTTCGGTAATTTTTTTATTTAAATCTTCGGCGGGAACATATGAAAATGTACTTTCAACCAAAAACAACCTCGACATTACTTTATTTTGGTCTTGAGACTGATTACCATTTGTATCGATCGGTGTTTTATTATCGGTTACCGCTTGAGCAGGTTGCGGGTTGTCGGCATTTACATTCGTACTTGATGTTGTTTGGGTATCAACAAGTATTTTCGGTTTTTGATAAAAAAAATAACGATAAACTATGTTGTTTCTTTTTACCTTTATTTCAGTTTCGGGAGTATCAGCAATGATTGAAACCGGTTCTTTTGCATCGGCAGATGATGATAAAGTACGAAAACGATCTTTGGCTTCTCTATAGTCTACCCCCCATTGAAGACCGTCAAAACCAGTTAAGGCATTAGACGCGCTGGTTGTATTTGCAGCATTGTTTGCGTCTTGGGTATATAAATTTGTACCAAGAAAAAAGATAAATGCATAAAAACCATATTTTTTCATATTTATATACATCGTCAAAAAAACAACTCAATGTAAGTATATTTTAAATGAAGATGATAAAAAAGGGGCGTAGCACGCCCCTAACGCAGAGCAAGGTTCTGCGTTACCCCACGCGTATATCTCAAATATCAAAAGCACACAAAAAAATTAACTGAAGTTAAGAATAAAATTCACATCGGGTTAAAAACTCAAAGAAAATACCATACGGACATTGCTTTTGGCTGTGTCAGTCTTTGCGGTATTATTGTGGTAACAATTTTGTATTGTACTTACAGCAAAAAACATATGGAATCTGATTGGGAATTAAAAGAATATCTTCGTCTATGGCAAGTTGAAATCGTTAAGATCAATTAATGATTTTTGAGAGAATCACCAGCAACCGCACTTGCAAAATCAGCGTAATACCGCGATAACCACGCCTCCAACACTAAGAGTTATTCCAAATGACCAGATCATAAAACGGTCTATTCTTCGGGTTAGTTCAATAAAGCGCTTATCAAAGATTTCAAATCGTTTGTCCACTTGCTCAAACCGCTTATCTATTTGTTCAAATCGTTTGTCCACCTGCTCAAACCGCTTATCTATTTGTTCAAATCGTTTGTCCACCTGCTCAAAACGTTTGTCCATTTTTGATTGAATGATTACAAATCGTTTTTCCACTTGTTCAAACCGTTCATCCATCCGGCTAAAACCCTGTAACATCAGTTCACGCTGGTGTTTTAACTCTTCTTCTACACGAACCATTCGTTCCATCAGAGCAGGGTCATATAAGCTTCGTTCGAAGCGTGCTCCAATCCATTCATTTAAATGGTTTTTTACATACTGGCCAATACTTTGAAGTTGATTTTCGGAGAATTCCACTTGTGATATCATCTTACCTCCAATTTATTCTATTGTCAATAAAAAATTTTAATTTCATTTATTTATCTTTGAAATTGATGGAATTTTACATAAATAGTTAAAATTATAATAAAAATTTGCTAAAACTGTTATAAAATCGTTATGAAAGTAATTGTATTTTTAGAGATAACAATATAGTAGGATTAATTTTCAATATTCTAATGTTGTATCGAAAAAACATCTATGTTGAATATTTTTAAAGACTCTGCCAGTTTAAATAACGGCATGCCAACAACATTAAAAAAGTCACCTTCAATTTTATGCACAATGAGAGCCCCAAGTCCTTGAATGGCAAAAGCTCCGGCTTTATCGAGTGGTTCTTCGGTATTTACATAGAACTGAATTTCCTCTTGACTTAAATTTTTAATGAACACCCTGGTTATAACGGCTTCGGATATTTTTTTCATATCTGACGTATCGATTATGGTAAATCCAGTTATTACATGTATTTTCTGCCCGCTTATTTTTTGAAGCATAATTTTTGCTGCATCTTTTGTATATGGCTTACCTAGAAGCTCTTCATTTAAAACAACCAAAGTATCAGCGGCAATTACTATTTTATTTGCAGCTTTAACAGCTACATCATGAGCTTTTCCATTAGATATAAATTTTGCCATTTCTTCCGGCGTTAGATTCTCTGTATTGCTTTTCATATCTTCGACATAGTCACTTGAAATGATGGTAAACTTCAGACCAATTTTTTCAAGTAATTCTTTTCGTCTTGGCGATGCTGAAGCAAGAATGATTGGTTTCATTTGACGAATAGATGATTTAATAAATATGTTGTCATGTTTAATTTTAAATAAGTTTAATTATATTTTATGTGTATGAATATTTAAAGAGCAAAAAACGTATAGAATGTTAACATAAATTAGAATAAATCTAAAAATATACATATATTACAATTATTGTATTTTATGTTCATCTAAAAAACACAATGGAAGCCGCTGTTTTATTCATTACACGAGAAATCTCTCAAAAGGGACTTGTAAAAGAGATTGAAACATTTTTGCGAGTTAATCGAAACGTCAATATTCGATTTGATCTGGTTGATGATGAAAATGAAGCATACATAAAAATTTCCGCTTGCTCTCATGATTTAATTATTTTAGATTTTGATGCATTGAGTGTTTCACCGCTGATTGTACTTGAAAAGATAAAATTAGTCTCAAAGGCCATCATCATGGTTGTAACTGGCGATATGTCCGAAGATACTGGAATTCTCTCACTTGAAAATGGAGCTGATGATATACAATATAAACCCCTTAGACAAATTGAATTTTTATTAAAAATTTCAAACCTTATCAAAATGCAGGTTTTTCAAAATCGACTTATTGAAGAAAAGGGAATTCTTAAAAAATTTGTTTCCGAAGAAATTGCCGATCACATTATGAGTGAAAACAGTACCAACGGTATTAAAACCTACGCAACAATTTTATTTTTTGATTTGAGAGATTCTACTGCAATGGCCGAAAGCATAAGTCCATTTGAACTGGCAGATCATTTAAATGAAGTCATGAATCATGTGATAGACATTGTTTATCAAAACTTTGGCAGCGTAAATAACATTCTTGGCGATGGAATTCTGGCAACATTCGGATACCCTGTTGTATATGACTTTGACTCATTGCGCGCCATTCGTTGTATTTATCAAATTCGAAATTTAATTGAAACTCATAAATTTGCTTTTCCGGTTCGTTGTGGTATCGGGGTTACTACCGGCGCCATGTTTTCAGGAAACATCGGTAATTCGCATAAAATGACCTGTACTGTATTGGGAGATATTGTTAATACGGCCAGTCGTTTACAAAATTTAACCAAGAAGGCTCAGGTAGATTCCCTTATTGACCAAACCACATGGCAGAGTGTCGAAAAATATGTTACCGTGCAAAAATTTAAAGGGAGGGCAAGAGGCAAAGCCGGTTGGATACATATGTATCATCCAAAAAAAATTGATATTGAAATGATCGACATGTATTTAAAATCTACCAATGAAATGATTGGTCATAACATTTCTGGAATTGGAGAAATCGATTTTTTTTAACCCTTTAGGATATAAGGAATAGCATAAATGAAAAAAATACTAATCAGTGAAGATGATCCTGTTACCAGAACAATCTTAAAAACCTTACTATCAGGAGAGTATGAGGTTATCGAAACTTCCAATGGTTTTGAAGCGCTTGAAAAATTCGAAGGCGTCGATTTAATCATTTGTGATCTAAACATGCCCAATATGTCAGGGCTTGAGGTTGCAGAAAAACTGGTCGGAAAAAATATTCCCTTTTTAATGTTAACCGTTGAGCATGATCAGGGTATTATTGAAAAAGCAAAAAAACTTGGTATTACCGGCTGGTTGACAAAACCATTTGCGCCTAATCTTTTACTGCAAAGTGTAAAAAAAATCTTATTAGAAATTTGATCGAAAAATAAAATCAGTACCATTAAATATCTTTTAAACCAAAACGTTCTTTTCACAGCAGTAGTTCAGGGCCACCATTTCTTAATTTTACAATTACTGTAACAAATTTTTGATTTAAGGTTGCCTCCTCTGGATAATATCATTTTTTGGATTGTAATAACCATACAATAAATATCTATGCATCATAATATCCCATTAATAACAATCGTTTTAAGTATTGTCATCGGCGCTCTGGCCGGAGCCTTTGCCGAAAAAACCAAAACTCCCGCTATTTTGTATTATTTTGCCGGAGGTTTGCTTTTCGGTAAATTTGGTTTTGACATTATCAGACCAGATAGTCTTGGAGTTGGTCTTAACATCATCATTAATTTATTTGTAAGTATCATTTTATTTGAAGGCGGATTATCGTTAAATATTTTCAGGCTCAGACAAATTAACAAGGTGTTAACCAGACAAATATTAATGTCGCTTTTTATTGGACTTCCGCTTTCTTTTGTTATCGTTAAGTACATATTAAATTTATCAACCGAGGTTTCGTTAATATTTGCATCGTTGTCCATTGTAACAGGGCCAACCGTTATTAAACCCATCATTCGGCACATTCCTCTGCGAAACCGCGTGAAAACATTTTTAAACGGCGAAGCTGTAATCATCGATGCTGTCGGAGCTGTTGTATCTATTTTACTGCTTGAATATATACTTTCAAAACAGTACATTCAAAATGCCATTGCTGGTTTTATTCTTTCAATTTCAGCAGGCATCATTATCGGTATTATATTTGGATTTGTTGTACGATATTTGTTAAATCAAACATCGTTTATTCCTGAGTCTATTAAACGAAATTTTTTATTTGGTACTATATTTTTAAATTATTTTATTTCGGAATTAATTGCCTCAGAATCAGGATTATTGTCGGTAGCTGTTTATGGAATTGTATTAAGCGCGATTACCCATAAAGAAAAAAACAAGTTGTTGACATTTAATGAGGATATCACAAGAATTATAATTTCGATTTTGTTTATTCTGCTTTCTGCCAGATTTGACGCAGAGTCTCTTCCTGGTATTTTCAGGCAAGGCTCTCTGGTTGTTATATTTTTAATCATCATAAGATTTCCCATGGTGTATTTAAGCGCCTTTAAAAGTGAATTTTCATTTGGTGAAAAAATATTTATGGGTTGGATCGGAACCAGAGGAATCATTGCCCTTTCGGTTGTATCTATTGCTGGTTTAAAAATGAAAAATGCAGGAATTGAAAATACCCAGGGTATGGAAATTTTAATTCTTATGCTTATTTCCGGGACGATTATTTTACAGGGTTTCACTGCAAATTTTGCAGCGCGGAAATTAAAAATACTGGCTCATGGCGATCGTAACATCATATTACTAGGGGTAAATGATATTTCTTTGTCCATAGCTGAGGTGTGGAAAAAGCATAAAAATAAAGTGCTGTTTGTTGATTCTAATAAAAATAATTGTACAATTGCTCACGAAAGGGGATTTCAATATGTATGCGGAAATGGTTTAATTTCAGAAACATATTCAACACTCGATATGGGGAATTATTCTTCTGCCCTGGCTATTACCGCAAATAATGAAATCAATATACTATTCTGCCGGCACATGGGAGAATTATTTGGAATAGCAAATTTATATAGCGCACTTGCCCAAAGTGCCGATCACAGATTAACTGAAGTGATAGAAGAAAATAATATTAAAACAATCAAGATGTTTGACAAAGCTAAAAAGTCGACAGGAATTTTTAATTCTCTCATTGGTTTTTTTAATAAAATGAAATACATCACCGGTACTGTAATCGTAAAAAATGATAAATTTCTTCATCTTTCACCTGCAGAATATTCATTTCCTGACGACACACTTGTATTATGTGTAGTAAGAAAAAATAATATATGTTACATTTTTCATTCAGAATTCAAGCTTGAATACAATGATGAAATTCTGGTTATATCATCCCATAAAAATTTAAAACTTTTAGAAGAAAGTATAGAAACATAACAATGGGTAAATTTGCGCAGAATTATTTTAATATGACAAATATTTTTAAGGTTTAATATATTTATTGAATTGGTTTTTATTGTTTATAAAAATATTGAAACGGTAAAAAAGTAGTGTTCGCCACTGATTAAATATAAATTATATTTTATGATTGTCGATAAAATTTCAAATGCTCACTTATATTATAAGTTGAGTTCGTCTATTGAAAAAAGCCTTAAATATCTTTCATCAACAGACCTTGCTTTTGCGCCGGATGGAAAGTCCACTATAGATGCAGGAATCGTCATCGGTATCAATCAATACAGTACAAAAAATGCACATCAAGGAGTTCTTGAGGCTCACAGGAAAAATATAGATGTTCAGTTTATGATTCATGGGGCAGAGAGAATTGGATATGCATTTTTAAGTGACGGAGATAACAATTTTCCATCTACTGAATATGACGAAAAAAAAGACATTCAATTTTTTGGAGCTTATAATCAAGAAACAGAAACATTTGTTTTACAAGAGGGAATGTTTGCTATTTTTTTCCCCAGCGATCTTCATATGCCAGGTCTTCATTTTTCCGAACAGACCAACGTTAAAAAAGCCGTTATAAAAATTACCGTTTAATTATTTTTTAGCAGCATTTTTTTTATCTGGTGAATCAATTGATTTTGTCAAGCGACCTTTCAGGTAATCATTAGTGTTCGGTTGAATTAAATTTATTACTTTATATACAGACTCAAAAAGGATAGCTGTTCCTTAATAAACCAATATTACTAAAGGAAGGAACAGCGATGGCACATAAAAAATATTTTATTTCAGCGTTTGCAACAACAAATTTCAAGACATGATTTCGAAAGTATCTGCGGACGGTTCTTTTCCAGGGATTCCACCAGAATCCTCTCTCATAAAAACCACTTCATGTTTCTAATGTACTGTGTATTGAATCAGGTCAAATCTCTGCGTGAGGGCGTGGAAAATTTTAATCATAATCTGGAACGACTCTATCATTTAGGATTTTCCAATATAAACGGTATCGCCCCCAAAAAGGTAGGTATCAATGAGGATTTGAGTAGGAGAGGAGGGCAGTCATCAGCTGTGTTCGAAAAGCAGCCCCTTGCACTTAGCAACGGATTGAAAATAGTAACTCCCTCTACCTTTTATTTATTTCATCTCTGGTAAGTTTTCTCCTGAAATCAAGATAAGAAAACTTTTTCATGATATTATTATAATTTCGGTGGTGATAAAAAGGGGTAATATAGAGTTTTAGCCCATAATTAAAGAGATCAGCTAATGATCGTTTTTCCCTCTTGGCTTTTAATCGAGCTTTTATAATCCATTGTTCGTTCGCTTTAAGGGTAATATTTTTCATACATATACATGAGCACGAATTTCGTGCAATGTTAACAATATTATATTATTCAATTAAAAGTTTCATTATTAAGCTATAATAAAATATTGACAAAGTAAATCTGTATATGCGCATATCCGCATATGCAGAATGGTTTTTCTGAGATATTATTTGCGTATTCTGAAGAAATTCGTTTGAGAATTGCGATTCTCATTCAGAACTCTGAAGTATGTGTCAATTGTTTGGTTGATGTATTAAAATTACCTCAATCTACGATATCCAGACATATTGGAATAATGCGCAGGGCGAATATTGTAAAAGCAGAAAGGAAAGGAGCAAATACTTATTATTCCGCCAATATCAACAATACCGAGATTGGAAAGTTAAATAAGGATTTGTTAAAAACCTATTCTAGTCATATAAAAAATCAAGAACCCTTCCTAACTGATATGAAAAATCTTCTTAAACAAAAAGATGTTTGTACTGTAGATTGCAAGGTAGCATGAAAAGTAAACATGGAGATGCCAATGAAAAAATTTGACCTTAATGTTATTAAAGAATTACAACTGGCATTAAATAACCATACTGTTTATAAAACTATAAAAGATCATGAAACTCTTCGAATATTCATGCAGCATCATATTTTTTCTGTATGGGATTTTATGTCGCTCGTAAAATATTTGCAAAACTTTATTGCGCCTGCAAAAGCACCGTGGGGAATCCATGCCAGTAGAAACGTTCGACGTTTTATAAATTCAATCGTATTAGAAGAAGAGTCTGATATCGGGTTGCCGGACAAAGATGGGAAAACAACATATGCAAGTCATTTTGAAATGTATTGTGAGGCCATGAAAGAAATTAAGGCTAATCCTGATCATGCAATTGAATTTTCAGTCGCAGTACAAAAGTATGGATTTGAACCAAGCATTGAACTTATGTTTATTCCTGAGCCATCAAAATTGTTTGTAAAAAAAACAATGGAGTTTATCAAGACAGACAAGGCTCATATCGTGGCAGCTGCATTTGCCCTTGGCCGTGAAAAAATTATACCCGATATGTTTAGACAGTTATTGAGTGAAATGAATGTTCAGAGACAAGATGTACCTGCATTTTATTACTACCTTGACAGGTATATACATCTTGATGAAGATTTTCATGCGCCGTTGTCATTACAAATGCTCAATGAATTGTGTGATGGGGATACAATTAAAATTAGAGAAGCAGAGGATGCAGCCAAGGCAGCAATATTGGCAAGGATCAAATTTTGGGATGGTGTCGAAATGGCCATGTAGAATTTGGTTGTGGAATTTTGTAGCGACTGCAGCAACGGTGATTTTAGATTTTATACAATTACAGTAGATTTTTTGTACAATAATGGAAGGCAATTTTGACGCATTCTAAATTTTGTACCATGATTATGACCTGTGCGTGCATCAAAATCGATTAAGATATTACCTTTTTCTATTTGTTCTAAAAAACCATCAAAATTAAATTTTTCGAGCATTAGAACTTTACAATAATTATAATATTCAAAATCTGCTTCCTTTTTAACTTCAGCTTGTACATAAAAACAATTCAGCAATTTTGTACCTGCCTTACTTGCGAGATCATCAAACCCCCAGTATGGTTGTGGATTGAGTTCTGATAGTCCCACCTTTTTTTTAACAGATTTTAACCAATCATTATGCTTTTTGCTAACCTGTTTGCCGTCAAAAGAAATCAGGATTTTTTGAGCCTTTCTGTCTATTTTAACCATAAAGCCTCTATCACTTGGAGAAAGACCATGAATGGTTTGGCGAAAACTCATTTCTAAATGTGTGTATTTCTTACCAGCTTCTTGATGTTGCCAGCCATAATTTAACAATAAAACTTGTGGCACAAATTTTATTGCACGTGGTGAGGGTTCAATGTGAAATAATGTCGTTAGGGATGTTGTATTTAGTCTCTGAGCTTTTAATTCCCACTCTGCTGCGTTTGGAATTGGTAAATTATTCTCGGTAATCCCCAATAAATCTTCAAGAGTGTTGCCGATGCCACCATGATTACCGGTTCTTGAATTTTGAATCCAACCGCTATTTGAAATTTTTTTCAGCTCCTTAATCAGAGCTGGTTTTGTAAAGATTTTCAATAAACATCTCCGAATAATGACGGTTTATGTAAAAAAGCTAATTCATTTTTTTTCTTGTTTTTTTAAATTCGCATATTCGACATTTCGCAATATTCTGGAGACAATTCAATGCCGATATAATTTCTTTTCAAACTCGATGCCACAACTGCTGTTGTACCACTACCAGAAAAAGGGTCTAAAATTATATTTGCATTGGTAGATGAAATTATTCTTTCAATCAATGCTACAGGGAATGGTGCTGGGTGATCATTTTTCATTTCTTGGGTAAATTCCCATACATCGCCAAACGCATTTGCTTTGGGGGCTAATTTAAATTTCGATTTCGCTATTAAATAAATTACTTCGTAAGTAGGTAAAAAATAGCCTGCATTAAAATTTATCCCGCCTTTTCGGCGCCAAATAATTATTTGTCGAACAGGAAAACCACTCACGATTTCATGTCTATCTTGCAGTAAACCAGCCTGGACACGCCATTTATGATTATAAAAAATAGCCCCGTCATCTTTTAGTAATCTCATCATTTCACTTAAACATTTTTTTTGCCAAATATTATATTCATCATGTGGTATATTATCATCGTAATGGCTGTAGCCATTTACTAATGATGCATTTGCCCATTTACCACCCCGACCGTCCTTCATTCCATTTCCCGTAGAATTTTTAAGGTTATAAGGTGGTGATGTTACAATTAAATCTATGCTTTGATCGGGTATTTGTTTCATAACTGAAAGTGAATCGCCACAAATGATTTTATTTATAAAGTCTTCCGGAAATATCATCAGCTTATCTCCTTTTTAGGTATGTATTCAAACCATCCATGGAAGGTTTGTATTCTTTGGACATGGGAATCATAATTTATTGGTTCATGTTGTAAAATCTTTTATATGTTTACTAATGTATACCCACCGCTTTTTACACAACCCTGAATATACGAAGAAAATACTCCAGGGAAGTTATCAATACCTGGCAGGGGTGAACAGAAACACCGCAAAAAAGTCATTCTCTGATAAATATTAGTTTAACAATGAACGTTTATTTACTGATTAGTTTTGTAATATCTACTGGACTTTTAAAAAACACATGCATATATCATCTTCAAAATCACTTGATTTTCTATAGTTTACTAAATCTTTTAATAAATAGTCAATAGCTGTGTCGGGTTTAATTTCCGGTATTTCATAGATGACTTTTAAAGTATGATTCAAACGTTCAATTTCATAGTCTTTTGATCTGGTATCACCTATCGGACGAGCCTCGGTAATACCATCTGTGTAAAAAAAGAGGAGATCATCTTTGGCTAATTTAATTTTATGGGATTTATATTTGTTTGCCTCTAAAAAAGATTTGCTGTCTTGTATTCCAAGAGGATACCCCCTGCTTTGGGTTATTAATTTAGATATCCCGTTTTTATGTATATGAAAGGGCAGGCAGTGACCAGCGTTTGCATATACAAATTCTCTTTTTTTTCTGTCATATACCCCAAGGAATGCGGTAATAAAATTTTCAGCCAACTTGTTCAAGAGATAGTCATTAATATGAAGTAACATGTTTTCGGGATGCGACGGTGATACCTGATAACCTTCAAGAAGATTTTTAAGCATAAGAGTAATAAAGGCCGATGAGAGACCGTGCCCTGAAACATCAGAGATAAAAATTCCTGTTTTGTCAGGTGAAAATTTTATAAAATTAATAAAGTCGCCTCCAAGTTCATGCATAGACTTATAATAAAATGCAATATTTGAATCGGGAATATATTGCGGTAACAAATTTTCATGAATTTTTCGTGCCATCACCAGGTCATTTTCAATGAGCTGTGATTTTTTTACCATCTGTATTTGCTTCAGTAGAATCTCCTGATTTTTATTCTTAAGTTCTTCATTTGCCGATACTAAATTATGATCCAGAATTTCATTTATTCGATAGAAATAGTAAGCTGAAAAAAAAGCAATCAACATTCCAAATCCAAAAACCACCCATTTGGATGCTTCAAGCTCCAATCCGCTTAAAATAGAGCGGCTTGGGTAAAAATAATTTAATACCAGAAGAGTCAGTAAAGCAACGAAACTTTCTCCGGCTAAAAAAATTATGTACTTCTTCTGTGAAAAATCAAATATCATCATAGGGATCATACACGAGATCCAAAACAGGGCCGGTCCGCTTGTTGAGTAAACACCCAGAAAAAAATAGTTTAATAAAAAAATAAAACTGTTTGCAAGTGAGATAAATATTGTTTTAGCTAAATTATGTTTTTTAAGATGGTTAAGATAAAGTACAAATAAAAATGAAAATGCAGATACAACATATATAATACCAAGGTTTATCGATTTCTGAAAATAAATAACACTTCGCAAACTTAAATATGCAAGACAAATCAGGGCAAGCCCGTTGGTAATAACTATGCGTCGAACCTCAATTTCGCTCTTGTGGCCACTTGAGCCAATCCGGACTAACTTTGAGAATAAATTACCCACCTTGCGAAAAGATAAAATTAAACTGTAAAGTCAAGTATTGTTTTCAATAAAAAGGTTTGTGCGGGTATTTACATTGACATTTTAAAAGATCTTAAAATATTGTCTGATGAGCTTAAAAAAATATATTAAAAACACTTTGTTTATTTTTGCAATCATTTTTACCCTCCATGTCAGCGCACAGGATATTAACCATTCTGAGTTTAAAGATTTAAGTTCAATTAAAAATGTTACAGTTGATTTAAGATATGCCAGTTTAAATAATTTTATGGGTGAAAACCTTTATGGAAATTTTAACAAAGCTTATTTACATCCGATTGCCGCAGAAAAACTCAATAATGCCTCAAAAATATTAAATAAAAAAAAGCCTGGCTGGAAGTTTATCATTTTTGATGCCCTAAGACCTCTCAGCGTGCAAAAAAAATTATTTGCAAAAGTAAAAGGAACTGATAAAGAAAAATACGTGGCAAACCCTGAGTTTGGTTCCATTCACAACTTTGGATTTGCAGTGGATATCGGATTACTTGATGAAATGGGACGTGAGGTGGATATGGGAACGCCCTATGACGATTTTACCTTGCTGGCTCAACCTGTCCTTGAAGATCAATTTTTAAAAGCAGGTAAGCTTACTGAAATTCAAATAAAAAATCGAAAAGTGCTTCGAAGCGCTATGGAAGAGTCTGGCTTTAAGCAGTTAAGCATCGAATGGTGGCATTTCGACGCATTACCAGCTACAGAAGTGAGAAAAAATTATAAAATTGTAAATTAAAAAAGGATAAATTATGAAAAAAAACTTTAAAACAATCTGGCAGGCGATATTTTTTTTGTCTGTTATTTCAATGACATCGGAAATTCACTCTATAGATGCCCATCTTTCGATGATTTATACAAACGCACTTGGCGAGAAACTGCCATTTGAAATCTTTGAAAAAGGAAATTGGAAGCCTGCAAATAATGCTCGATATGTTAAATTACATATGTATTTTGATGAGCCAATAACGGTAAAAAAATATGAAATAGATACATGTAAAAAGTTATCTAGTAACGTGAGCGTATTTTTAAATTTTGATGAATGGATTTTTAATCTTGCCTCAAATGAACAGGGGTATCAATACGAAAATTATCCTACATATAAAGACGGGGTTTACTCAAGAACTGAATTTTTAGACAGCAGTAAAAAATATCCTCAGGTTCGATCTATGACAATTAATTTTAATTCGAGCACAAACTTTTCAATATGCGGAATCCGTATTTATAATGAAAATGATGAAGCCTACCATGTAATAACTCCTCATCGAGTAAAGGCGCAAGTTAAAGCGACAAGCACTTTAAAGCCCGATAAGGCCTATGGTGTTGTAAATCTATTTGATTCGAGATTTGAATACGGTTGGGCGTCAGATGCCAAACCAAAAGATGTACAAATTGATATTGATTTTCAAACAGAGCAGGATGTTCAAAAAATTCGAATATGGAATGGATATCAGAGATCTGTAAAGCATTGTTATGAAAACAGTCGGGTAAAAACACTGATTTTAAAAGGTGATAAAGATTATTCTGTTGAAGTTCAGGCTGCAGATCAGTTGGGCTCACAGGTCATTAATCTACCAAAGCCATATCACGGTAAAAAATTAACAGTGTATGTTAAAGATGCCTACATAGGAAAGACCTATAAAGATCTTGTGATCAGTGAAATTCGATTTTTCAATGGACAGAACTGGTTTCTGCTGGATCCTTATGAAGAACTCATTTCTCAAATTCACGATATGCAACAAACTTTTGAAAAGTCAGGTTTTAAAGATGTGCTAAATCAGGGCTTTGCCGCATCAAAGAATGGCGATAAAGCCGACGATAATACTTACAGTTACAGCAGCATCAGGCTTCGGGCTGACGGTAGTTTTTATCTTGATGGAAGCGTCAATGACTACTCCAAGGCAATGGGTAAATATTATTTTTCTCTGGGTAACTTTGATGTAATTGAAAAAAAACAAAATCAACTTCGTATGAGGCTGTTTGGCCTTTTATACCAGACCGAAAATGAATTACACATGGATTGCAATGGGTGCGGAAGGGATTGTAATACATCGGATACCGATTCAAACCAGAAGTATATGATATTTCAAGAGTTTGTAACCTTGACTCCAGACGGCAAGGGGGGATTTAATGTAATCAATGAAAGCGGCGGTAAAAAATTACCGTTTAAAATGTTAAATTTTGCAGAGCAAAAGGGAAATTAAAATCTCAAACAAATATGTTATTCAACTTTCAAAAAATTGTAAAGAAAAACAGGCGGCCGGCGCTTTCTGTTGCCATTTATTTTTTAATACCCTTTAGCATTTGGGGAGATAAGGCCTCGGTAAAAGTGAAAATTAGCTGGTCATATGAGAACATCTCGGAAAAAATTGAGTTATTTGAATATAACCCTGCATCGCAACTAAATCTATGGGCGACAGGTGAAAAGAAAACCGAAAAAGAAC